>JALEPQ010000170.1 GCA_022768685.1 Spirochaetia bacterium | reverse complement strand
TCCGTAATAAACAAATGGTAACAAACAGTAAATTACACCCGCTATAATACGAACAGCCAGCAAAACATTCAGTAAATACATAGTTTCAATAATTGAAGGTAAAACCAAAAAAATTATAGCAGATACTACATCAAGAATTAGAAATAAAATTTTTTTTCTCTTTATTTCCCTATAAATAAATTTTATAAGAATAGTAAGGTGCAATATGAGGCATAAAAAAATAACAGGTTTAAACAAGATTTCATAAAAAGGATATACAGTTGACTGATTTGCGGAAATGACAATATAAGGCAAATAAACAGCATAAAAAGAACTTATTAAAGGGAAGAATGAATTAACCTTAAATTCAATACTATCCTTTGAAATCACAAAAAACAAAACATACACAATCAAAATTGGTAAAAATATCTGATGCATAAAAAGAAATATAAAGTTTAATCCAAAACTATAAGGAACAACTCTATGGGAAAATGTAAAAAATGCTTTTAATGCACAATACAACGAAGAACTCAACAGCCCAATTAACAGAGGCATAAAATCTTTTGGTTCTCTTTTTATAAACTCATAAAAAACAATGCTCAAAGGCATAAGTACAATTAAAAAAGTAAGCATTCTCTTAAAATACAATTTACATTAAGTTTAATCAAGAATAAGTCTATATAAAAAAATCCTGTCTAACATGACAGGACTTTTACAAATTATTTTTCCCAGAGTTTCTCTGGATAATATCCTTCCTTTATTTTTGCTGCAATTGCATCCTTTACTTCCTGACGATCTTCAGGATAAGTCATACCAAACCATTTTTCAGGAGATGTAAAGAAATTCACAACACCTTTTCCATGATTACAAATATCACTGGCAGCAACAGGAAGCAATGCTTCTTTTTTAGGTTCTTTTACATTATTGGCAATAAAATTTTCCCAATAAACATGAAATTCTTCAAATGCTTTTGGTGAAAAACCAAAAAGATTCATACTAACCCATTCATTACCAGTAAGAATTCTTTTTTCGTCATCAATTTCACTTATGATTTTATCACCTTCGTAGTAAATCTTCAGGTTCTCAACAATAGATTCCATTTTATTGTCTTTAACTGTACAAACCCCACGGGAAACAGAACCACTTTTACTCATAGTATTTCCCAAAACATATCCGACCATGGCATGTTCTGTACTGTCATTTGAAATTGAAGAAAGATGTTTTCCTAATACTTCAAATGCAGTTCTTCCATAATAATCATCAGAATTTATAACAGCAAAAGGTGTGTTCAATGCCTTTTCTGCACATAAAACAGCATGTAAAGTACCCCATGGTTTCTGACGTCCTTCACTGTCTTTCAATTGCTGCGGAGTAAGTAAACTCTCATGCTGCTGAAATACATATTCTGCATCAAAATTTCGTGCAACCCGATCAAACAATCTGGCTCTGAAATCTGCCTCAATATCCTTTCTGATAATGAATACTACTTTACCAAAACCTGATTTTTTTGCGTCATAAGATGAAAAATCAAGCAAACATTCATCATGTAAGCCTACTCCATCAATCTGTTTTACGCCGCCATAACGACTGCCCATACCTGCAGCCAATACTAACAATGTAGGTTTCATTTTATCCTCTTAATTATATTTATGAATTAATGGCTGTTTCCAACGCTAGAATCATCATATCTTTAAAAGTCTTTTGACGTTCTTCGGCAGTTGTAGCTTCACCACTAATTATATGATCACTAACTGTACAAATTGCTAAAGCTTTTCTCTGAAACTGAGCTGCAAGAGTGTACAATTCTGCAGCTTCCATTTCAATTCCTAATGCACCGTATTTTGCCCATAACTTCCAGTTAGCATTTTCATCATAAAAACGATCACTACTTACAAGCTGTCCAACATGAACGTTTAAATTCAACTCCTTTGCTTTATTATAAGCAGTATAAAGTAAACCAAAATCTGGAACAGGAGCATAATGCATAAGTCCAAAACGCTGACTTTGCAATGAAGAATCTGTACAGGCTCCATTTCCCAGGATAATATCTCTTACAGGGACATCTTTACTTACAGAACCACAAGTTCCAATACGTATAGCTTTCTCTACCCCATAAAACTGAAACAATTCCTGAGCATAAATCGATAAAGAAGGCTGGCCCATACCAGTTCCCTGAACTGAAACAGGAACACCTTTATAAGTTCCTGTATAGCCAAACATTCCTCTAACTTCATTATAGCATTTAGCATCATCCAAAAAGTTTTCTGCAATAAATTTAGCTCTTAATGGATCACCTGGTAATAAAACTGTCTTAGCAATTGCTCCTTCAGGAGCATTAATATGTGTACTCATACTATTATTATAGTTTAATACCGAAAATTTTACTACAAATAAAAGAAATCTTATATTATTTTCTTAGAAAAGATTATTTTTAAGAATATAAAAAGACAAAATAAAGATATTTTTTACATAAAAAAGAAAAATATAGTATAATTATTTACATATAGGAATTAAAAAAGTTGAATGTATATTTTTTCTCAAAAAATCTTAATCTTGCTTATCTTATTTCATCAGAATTAGAAAAGCGAAAATTTAGCTGCACTCCATTTACAAAACAGGAAGTAATCGTCGAAGCAATTTACAAAACAAAATACCTTCCTGATATAATACTAATGGATTATACAGTTTTTAATCATAATTTCTTCAACATTTACAATCTGATTAAAAAAAAGGGTATTTTTTTACCAATACTATTTTACAATGATCCTTGTTTATATTCTGAAGATTATATTTTGAACTGGCAAATACATCTTGAACAGATATATCAAATGTATCTATCAGACGATATAAAAAACAGCAGAAATTTTGTAAAACAGTATGATTCTTTACTGGAAGCATTATATGAATTACTAATTGTCAAAGGCTTAAAAGAGTATATTCCATGTATGCAAAAACCTAAAGAATTTCCATCCTGCTATTCAATTCAAAACAGATTAGACAATCCCTTTACAGACAACAAAGATATAACTGAAGTAAAACAGCTTATAAAAAAAATAAAATTAAAACAAAATTTAGCATTTTTACTAGAATTTCTATATGTAAATAAAAATACTCCCGTTTCATACAGGAAAATTAAAATGCATTATGAAGATAATAACATGGAAATCAAAGAATCAAGTTTACCGGTGCTAATATCAAAATTGCGAAAAGAATTACAAAAAGAATCAGACTGTAATATTTCAATTACAAAAAATAAAGACGGTTATACACTTTTTATAATCTAAAAATCATTTAAAGAAAAAAAAGGCTGATTTAGAATTATCAGCCTTTCTTAATACCCTAAATACTATTGAAGTACTTTAGAAATACGTTCAAGAACCTTCTTGCGATCAAGAGGTTTGATAATATAACTCTTAGCACCCAGCATCAAAGATTTCTTTACTAATTCCTCTTTACCAAGAGCACTAACCATTACAACTTTTGCATTCTTATCAAAAGCCATGATCTGTTCCAAAGCTGAAATACCATCCATTTTAGGCATAGTAATATCCATTGTTACTAAATCAACATTTGGACACAATTCTTTGTATTTATCAACGCCTTCTTTTCCATCAGCAGCAGTAGCAACTACTTCATAACCTTCACTTGTAAGAATCTGTCCTAACTGCTTTGCAACGAACATAGAATCGTCAACAACTAATACTCTGAAGGATGTTCCATCGTCTTTACGACCTTCTGGTGGACGATCATTGATTGTAGGATAATCTTGTGTTGTTTTCATTTTCTAACTCCTTTAGATATATTTATGCTCGTTCCCTGATAGAAACGTTTACTTCAATTTTACCACAATCAGAAATAAGTGGTACAATAAGTGCTTCTACACTATCTGTAGTTCCACCTAAAGCTGCAATTTCCATTTTCTGACCAACAAACAAAGCAGGAGGAGTCAAGTCAAACTGGAATCCCAATTCATGCAGCTTTGTTACTGCCTGTGCTGTAATAAGATTTGCTAATTCACTGATAGTCGCCTTTGCCAATTCATCAAATTCTGACAAAGTTTCACCGTTCATTGCAGACGCAATATTTAATGCAGTTTCCATAGTCATATCAAAAAGAACACGACCTTCAACCTGACCAGCAAGACCTACTAGTGCAGCAACACCCATAACAGGCATAGCAGTTGATTTAAGATATAAATCACCGCGTTTTACTTCAGCACCACCTAGTACTTCCTGAAGAACACGAAATGATGTCTCAACAAATGGATTAATATACTCTACTCGCATTTTTTTCTCCTATTAATCTTTAGTATAAGCAACAAGTGCGTCTACACTATTTTCACCAAACTTAAATGAAGATGGCATTGATTCATTATCACCAAGGATAGCAACAGCATTCCCCTTCATTTTTTCCTGAAAATCAGAAATAACTGATTCCACAGATTTTTCATCAAGCAATGAAAGAATATCTCTTGCAAAAACAATATCAACCATAGGAAGAGCATTAGTATTTTTACAATCATGATATTCAAACATGATACTATCTTTTATTTCCTGATTAAAAGTATATTCCCCATTTGCTTTTTTTGTCAAATATGGACCATACCATGTAGAAGCAACTTTTTCAGGAACAGTCATCAAGGTAGCATTTGATACACCAAGAAGATCTGTATCCTGAGCATAGATTCTGAATTTTACACCAGGATATTTTTTAGCAAGAATACACGCTAAAGAGTAAGATTCTGTACCTTTTCCACAACCAGGATTCCAGACATTAATCTGTTTAGCAGAATTCTGTGGAAGAAGATTGCTGATTTTATTAGCAAAATCTTCAGTCCACCATGTATCATTACAAGTTGACCAGAAAGTCTTTAGGAAATCTTCTGCATCTGCCTCATTCTGTATCTGAGCTTTTGGATCACCTTTCTGTTTAGACCACTCTAAATAACGGTGTTTTACCCAAGATTCATTTACAGGAGTTACATAAAATTTCTTATAATTTAATAAACTTTCTTTCACAAATTTTAAAGCTTCTTGAATCTTTGCATCTTCATTTTCTACAGGTTTTGAAGTTACTTGAGCTTTCACAGGTGCACTAGCTGCTGTTGATCTGGCAGCGGAAACTTCAACTGGTCTGTTAACTGTTGTTTTATAAACAGGCCTTTTATCTTCAACCTCAAGAGAATCTTTAGAAGTAAAAATTCTTGTGATATCAAGAAGTACATACAATCTTTTATTAGCTTCAACTACACCATCAATATATTTGATATTAATATCACCAAACAATGGATGAGGTGGTTGAATTGTACTTTTTTGAACACCAACAACTTTATCGATTTTATCAACAACAACACCAAATTTCTGATCTTCAACCTGGAGAATCAAAAGATTTTCTAGCTGATCATCTTTTCGTTCTGGTACATCAATATTGAAGAAAAGACGCAAATCCAAGATAGGAATAATTTCACCACGAAGATTATATACACCTAATACAAATGGCAAAGTATTTGGAACAAAAGTAAAACGTCCAGCTTTTGCAATTTCTTTAACGTGCATAATATCAATGGAATAATCTTTTCCTGCAAGAGAGAAAGTGACCATTTTGAAGTCAATAACTACAGAGTTTTCTTTTTCTTCCCGCTGTTGTTCTGCAACACCTACAGCAGGTATTCCTAAAGTACTAGCTAAATCGTCCATAAAACTCTCCTACCAAAGCTAGTATCGACCTTGCTGCTGAGCATAAGATTCCTGCTTAACACCAAGTTCAACAAGCTGACTAACATCAATAATTAATGAAACCGAACCATCACCAAGAATTGAAGCACCTGCTATACCAGGTGAATTTGTAAACTGATCTTTCAAAGGCTTAATTACAACGTCTTCTTCACCAACAAGAGCATCAACCATAAGACCGATTTTCTTTTCCTGATTACCAACAATTACAATATAACACTGATCAGTCTGTTCAGATTCCTTCATACCAAATAATCTGGCTAAACGAAGAACACTAATTACTTCATTTCTGACATTCAAGATTTCATAATTATCAATATGGCTGATTTCTTCCATACTGATACACTGACTTTCAATAACGTTTGCAATTGGAATAGAGTAAACTTCTCTTCCAACACGAACAAGTAAACCTTGAATAATAGCCAGAGTCAAAGGTAATTTGATAATAAAAGAAGTACCTTTTCCTTTTGTAGAATTAATAGAAATAGTACCTTTCAAGTTATTAATCATTGTTCTTACAACATCAAGACCAACACCTCTACCTGAAATATTGGAAATTTTATCTGCTGTAGAGAATCCTGGCTGCATAATCAACTGATATGCATCCTGATCTGAAGTAACTTTATCTGGATGAATCAGACCTTTTTCTACAGCCTTTCTTTTTACTTTTTCTACATCAATTCCGGCACCATCATCTTTTACTTCAATAACAATCATATTGCCTTCATTAGAAGCTTTTAACAGTACAGTACCAGTTTCAGGCTTTCCTGCAGCAATACGAACATCTGGAGTTTCAATGCCATGATCTACAGAGTTACGAACACAGTGCATAATTGGATCAAGAAGATCTTCAACAACTGACTTATCAAGTTCTGTATCTTCACCTTCAATTACAAGGTCAATTTTTTTATTTAAATCACGCTGTAAATCACGAACTACCCTAGGGAAACGGCTGAAAATCTGGTTGATAGGAACCATTCGGATTTTCATTACGCCTTCCTGAAGTTCACCGGCAATAGTACCAAGATTCTGTGTATTAGAACGGAATTTACCAGAAATACCTTTTACTTCTGATTCATATTCGTCAAACATAGAACTCATTGAACCATAAGTCTGAACAATATCTTTTCTTACTTCAGTTGGTGAAGCTCCAGCTTTTACCTGTTCCATATAATCAGGTAAAGAATCAAAAAGACTATGTAATCTTTCTTTAAATTCAGCTTCAATACTCTGGAATCTTGCAAGTACAGAAGCATTCTGCATTGACAACTGATTAAATGAAGCCTTTGTAATTACAGCTTCAGATACAAGGTTCAAAAGATTATCAATACGTCTTGAATCTACACGCAAAATAGAACCTTGTTGTGCTGCATGAGCTGTACCTGTACCTTCCTTTTTAGGTGCTTCAGTTTTCTTTTCTTCAACTTTTGGAGTTTCAGACTCAACTGGCGAAGCAGCTGCAGGAGCTACAACTGTCTTAGGTTCTGGTTTTAACACGTTATCATTTAAAATATCATTCAACAAATCATTCTGTGCTGCTGTCATTGTCTGCTGAACAGGCTGTGGTGCAGCAACTGGCTGAGGTTTAGGAGCTGGAGCAGCAGGTGCAGCAGTTTCACCACCAGCAAAATTTGAATCTGTAATTCTCTGTGCATCTGTAATAAGAGTAACATCGCTCAAGAAAGCTACATCTTCAATTTCAGAACCTTCAGATTCTGTAGCAACATAATAGAATACATTTTCATAGAATTGATCTTCATACAAGGCATCAAAATCTGGCACAGTTTTAAGAACATTTCCAACAGATTTAAGTGCAGCAAATACTTGAATTCCACCTACACTATTCATTGGATTATTTTCGTCAAATTTAACAGCAACACACCAAAGTTTCTGATTTCCTTCACATGTCTGTTTAAGTTCTGTATATTCTGATTCAGTTAGTGGAGGCAATACCATTCCTGATGACTGGGCAGACGCAGATGATACAGCAACTGGCGCTGGCGCTGGAGCTGCAACAGGAGCCGGCTTTTTAGGAGCAGGTTTAGAAACTTTTTTATCCCCTTTTTCAGGTATATAGGCATGCAGTTTATTTACAATATCATCAATATTTTCTTCATACACACTACCAGAACGTCTTGATTCAAGCATTGCTTTAATTACGTCTATTGACGAAAGCAAAAGATCAACAACAGCTTCATCTACAGATAGCCTGTCAGATCTAATTTCATCAAGAACATCTTCCACAGAATGTGTGAAGTGAGACAATTCCATCATTTCTACGGTGGCAGAACCACCTTTTAAAGTATGAGCAGCCCGGAAAATCTCATCTATAGCATCATGATTTGTAGGATCATTTTCTATAACGAGGATATTACTCTCCAACTGTTCAACCTGCTGTTCGGCTTCTGCAAAGAAGTCATTCAGCAATTCCTCATTATTAGGGTCAAGATAATCACTCATAGACTATATTATATACCAAAAATTTATCATTTCAACAAATTTCCATCACCTTTTCTAATTCAACTGATAAAAAAATTTGTAAAATAAATAAAAGTAAAGTTATATATGTTTTCTGCCGATAAAATATACGGATATTTTTATACTGGAGATAAAAATGAAAAAACTTAAATATATTATTTCTCTATTATCCTTTTTTGTTTCAATAAATTGTACTTCGCTATTTGCATCAACATTCTTCAGTGGGTATGCAGGCGGTAAAGTAAACTTCAGCGGTAAGATGTCTGAAACTAACGGCGAAGAAAAATATGATCCGGATTTAAAACTTCAGGCTTTTTTTGCCGGACAATTCAACTTTAATCAGAATATGTGGACCCGCATGGAAGTTTCAGTAAACACAGAGGATTTTATAAGTTCTACAATTTTCCATGAAACTCAGGCACTTTTTCAGATAGATGAACTTTCTTTTACTTTGCGCGGCAATACCTCTAATAAGGCAAATTATTTAAGTGCATATATGGGAACTTATGACTCTATAGGTTCTGATATTTTCCTTTTACGTTATTTCAGTATTCAACCTATAGCCTCTAAATTAACAGAAAGCTGGCTGGGACTTGCAGGTTCCATCTTATACCCTCATTTTGGTTTTGGGGTTTCTGATATTGTCAAATTATATCAAGTTCCTGTTGCATTTGGAGGATACGCATATTTAAATCATGAAAATGATAAATTCTATGTATTCAATATAGATGGAAGAGCTGCATGTGCATTCCCTTATTTCACCTGTGATTTTGCTTTTGGTATGGGAGCTCCTCTAGAAAATTCTTATTACGGAGAAGATTTAATTCTTGCAATCAGTTCTTTATATTGGCATGCAGGAACTACAATGTTGATTGGAAACAATTATATTCCTTCATTATTCTTTCAGGCTGGATTATTCAATGCTCGATTAACTAAAACTGATGGTTTAAGCATTGATAAAAATAATGACATATATATTCTTCTTGAACCAAGGTTTTATATAAAAGATACACATCTAACTGTCAGTCTATATAACTTGCCTGCCCGTACAGCAGAAAATCTGCTTTTTATTGATGATACCTTAGGACTGGATTTCAATTTTTATTCAGATTTATTTGCTATAAAAGGACATAATTTTACTATAGGAACACACACTTCTATTTCACTGGTAGATCAGACAATTTTTATGACAACAGGACAGAAGTTTGCTGAAAAAGGTGCAGAATTACTTTCCTGCCTTACATCATTAAATTTTAATGTAAATATTACACCTTATATTTCAACTTCATTTCTTTCCGGACAGATTCACGGTCAGATGAAAATAAGAATAATGGACTTTGTGAGACCTAATTCCGCTGCAGAAGCATTCTCTGTTGATATAGGATACAAAACCAGTTTCTAAAAACTGAGATTTATATAACCTTAAGGCTGTTTGATAAATTTAATTTCGATTTTTCTGTAATAACACAAAAATTGAAAAGCAGATTTTCAGACAGCCTTTTTTTGTTGCCGAAATGACCATTTATTATTTATATTTAAATTAAAAGAGAAAATTATGAACAATATTAATGACACTGAAATTTTAGATGAAAATGACATACTTAACTCTGCAGAAGTTCCTGCAATCATTTCCAGCCAGATAGCAACTTCCAATGATTTTTATAAAATGGCCTATCAATTTCAGCAGATTATGATGATTTATGAAAGTGCCATTAAACAAATTGAGACAAAACTTGATATCTTAAACAAAGAAAACAAAGTAAGCCATAAAAGAAATCCGATAGAAACTGTAAAATCGAGAATAAAATCTCCTGAAAGCATTGCAGATAAACTCAACAAAAAAAATCTGCCTGTTACATTTGAATCAATGATGAAAAATCTTGATGACATTGCAGGAGTAAGAGTAATCTGCCCTTATATTTCAGATATTTATACAGTAAGAGACATTCTTTTAAAACAACCTGATATTCGGCTGATTGCAGAGAAAGACTATATCTCCTCTCCAAAAGAATCTGGCTACAGAAGTCTTCATATCGTTATTGAAATTCCAGTTTACCTTTCAAAAACTGAACATAACGTAAAAGTTGAAATTCAGCTGCGTACAATTGCCATGGACTTCTGGGCTAGTCTTGAACATGAACTGCATTACAAAAATGCAGCCAATGTACCTGACAGTGTTAGAAGAGAACTGTACAGAGTTGCAGAAACCATAGCAATGACTGATAGAGAAATGGAAGAAATAGCCTTAGAACTTCAAGCCCTTGATTAATTTTTCATCAAGAATAAAATCAGACAAAGTTTTTTCACTCTGAATTTCTTCCAGTTTATCATCAAGCACAATGTAAGTTGAAACTATCAGATATGAATCATCCGGCTGCTTTAAACCTGTAAGAATGATTTTTACTTTTAAAAATCCTCCACTTTTATGCCGGGCTTTATACAAATGAACTACAGGCTTTTTATATCCTGTAACATAAGCTTTTAATAATTTTGTAAAAAAGGCAGGACGATCCAAAGGACTTACTAATGCTAAAATTTCCTTATAAGTCCAATTTGCAATCTCTTCAGGTGAATACCCGGAAATTTTTTCAAAGGTATGATTTGTCTTCAATACTTTCAACTGAATTGAATCAAATATATTTTTAGTATCAAGTTTTACATGAAAAAGACTTATTCCAACCTGGGCATTTTCTATCAATATTTCAAGCAGATTATTTGTTGATGATATCTGATTCTTATTTCTTTTTTCTTCTGAAATATCTTCAAACAAAACATATAAAATTTCCCTGTCATTCTTTTTTCCAACGGAAAAAATATTACTTTTTATCCAGGTTTCTCTATCAGGAATTCCAAAATCATGTTTTGTAACACAGGAAACCTGGTTTCTACTTTCAGTAGATTTCTTTATAGCATCAAAAAAATCTTTATAACTTTCACCTGTAAAAATTTCATTAAAATGTCTCAAAACTTCCTGCATGGAAGAATCAAGATTTATATCTAATATTTTAAGGAATTTCTTATTGCACTTTAAGATGCGAAGTCTATCTTCTTGAGAAATAAATTCTATTACCGCGGAAGGACCATTTAAGACTTCAAAAATCATGTTTTCCTGGGAATTAGGATCAATAAGTTTATCAAAATCTATACTTTGTTCTTTTGCAGGTTCTGGAACATATATCTTAGATTCCTCATTAGTCATGTACGCCAAAAAAGATGTGGCATCCATTTTTTCTTTGTAATAATTTCCTTGAACAATATTACAGTTTATGCTGTTTACAAAATCAGCCTGATATTCAGTTTTTATATTTTCTGCAAATGTTACAAGATTAAATTCTGAACAATACTTTGCTACTGAACCTACAAGTTTACCGTTCTTATCAATATTTCCTACATTATTTAAAAATTCAAAATCAATTTTCAAATATTCAATTGGAAATTCTTTAAAGAAAATCAAAGATGTACTGTCTGCATAGAAATTGTCACAGCCAATTGTATACCCAAGTTTCTTCAAAAAAAATATACGATCTATAAGTACATCATTACTGTTTTGAAATACAGATGTACTTATATCAAAATGTATGTATTCTACAGGTACAGAAAATTCCTTGTGAAGCTGGTTTAAAAATGAACAAAATTCTTCACTCATTAATGCTGCCTTTGAAATATTTACTGTAATTGGAAGCAGTTCTACCCCATTACTAAGCCAGTTTTTCATTTCCGAATAAAGTTTTCTAAGTACATATTTATCAAGTTCAAAAATATATCCGCTTTCTTCAAGCAGAGGCAGGAAATCAACTTTATCAAAATCTCTTTTATCACCTTCTGTTAAGGCGGGAAAAACCTCCGCACCAATCAATTCCATTGTTTTTGCGTCGTATTGAGGTTGAAACAAAATAGTAATTTTATTTTCATCAAGATATTCTTTTATGGAATTAAGTTTGTTTCTATTTTCTTTGTACAGTTTATCCTGAGATTCCGTATACAAAGAAGTGGTATTCTTATATTCAGAAAATTCTTTTTTTACAGCAAGAATTGAATTATTTATCATTTCCTGTACATTCAAATCTGAATCTTGAATAATATACATTCCGCTATTAATAGTTACAGGAAACCTTATATCCAGAGTTTTACAATCAAAAAATTTAACACTCCTAAAACGCTGGAGAAAATCTGTATCATATTCACAGAAAAATAGAAATTCAGAAAAACCATACTTACAAAAAATTGTATTCTTTACAAGAACCTGACGCAGATCGTGTAAAACTTTATGAAAAACTTCATTCTGCCCTTTATATCCGTAAAGTTGATTGATTTTAGTAAGCTGATTAATTTTACAGGCAACAATGATATACTGCCTGGAAAATCTTTTATTTAAAATATCACTTACATTTTGACAAAAATCTTCTGAACCAAGGAGGAAAGATTTTTCATTTTGATTTAATTCTTCATTCATTTTAAACTCTCTCTAATTTTAATCCCGTTCATCGTCTTGAAGCAGAAGTTGAAGAACACGTATTAATTCTTCGGCATCAAAAGGTTTAGTTATATAACCATTCATTCCAGCTTCCATAGCTTTTCGTTTATCATCAACAAATGCGTTTGCAGATAAAGCCACAATAGGAATTAATTTTAAATCCTGTCTATTATAACTTCTAATAATTTTTGTTGCATCATATCCATTAATTCCAGGCATAGTAATATCCATTAAAATTAAATCATAAAAATATTCTGGAGATACCTGAATTTTTTCTACAGCAACAGAACCAGTCTGTGCATAATCTACATCAAAATCATACATCTGGAGGACTTCACCGGCTAATTCACTATTCAGTTCATTATCATCTACAATGAGGACTCGTTTTCCTTCAAAAGAGAGTTTTTCCACAGATTCTTTTTCACTAACTTCATAAAGATTTGATACAGGAAAAACACAGGTTATGGTAATTTCCGTTCCCTTATCATATTCACTATGTATACTTATTTGGCCGCCCATTAAATCAACAATTTTTTTAGAAATACTCATTCCTAGTCCGGTGCCATGATTTTTTCTACTCAATCTTGATTCATGATTAAGAGGTTCAAAAATATGAGTGATTTGTTCTGGTGTCATTCCTATTCCATCATCTTTTATTTTAAATACATATCTTCGTTTTTCAGGCTCTCTAGTTCCACTTTCCACAACTGAAAAATATATATTTCCTTCTGATTTAGAATATTTAGTTGCATTTTCCAGAATATTCATTAAAAGCTGATTCAGACGCATGGAATCAGTAATAATAACTTCATTTTGTATATTAGATAAATCTACATGTAGAGTTATTTGTTTTTCTTCAATCTTATATTGTAGAATTGTACTTAATTTTTCTATTAGATTTCTTAAATTTACAGTTTCATTTTTAAAATTTTCACTTCCACTTTCAAGTGTTGAAAGATCAAGAACTCCATCAATAAAAGCTACAAGATGTTTTCCAGAAAGTAAGATTTTCCCAAGACAATCAAGCAATTTATTTTTATCATCAACATTTCTTCTGGCTATTTCAGTAAATCCAACAACAGCATTCATAGGAGTTCTAATATCATGAGTAAGATTTCTAAAAAACTCATCTTTTGCTTTTGTAGCATTCTGGGCCTTTTCCATGGATTCCAGAATTTCTTTACGCTGTACTTCATGCATTTTTTTCTGATAAGTAATTATCACTCCAAGAATAACACATAAGAAAAAGATAGCAGAAATTACAGAAACATAACTACCTAAAAGATCATGCTTATATAAAAGATACTCAGGTTTTACAAGAGAAATCACAATTGCAAAAACTGCCCCTGCAATATTTATAGTAGAAATAACAAAGCAAAGTATATTTGTTAAAAAAATCCATGGTAAAAGAAGTCCTACTACATACCATATAAAAGCACCACTTTGAATTCCTCCTGATAATACAAATAGAATTGGAAGGAACACATTATTTGTAGCAATACACATGATAACAGCTGCACCACGGGGATGTTTCAGAATATTTGCAATAAATAGACAGAACAACAGAACTATTTCTTCGCAAATCATTAAAACCAGAGTTAGATTGCTAAAATGCATAATCATAGAAATCAAAAGACTTAAAAGACCACATACACCTAAAGTAATGGTTACTCTATTAAAAAGTTTTAGAAGAACTGCAGATTCTTCTGTCAGGTTAATTTTTGAATTATTATTCTGTCCCATAGGATTTTAGTTTAACATATAAAATTTAAATTTCATAAAAAAAAGGCAGTCTGAATTTAATCAAACTGCCTTTTCTACAAGATATAACTAATATTTATAATTAGTTCTTAGCTCTTTCAAGGAATGATCCGTCACGTGTATCAATTACGATTCTATCATCTGTGTTAATGAATAATGGAACACGAACTTCAATTCCTGTATCAAGTGTAGCAGGTTTTAATGATTTTCCAGATGTATCACCTTTTACACCAGGTTCACAGTAAGTTACTGTACGTGTAACACGAACAGGAAGATCAATACCTACTGGTTTTCCTTCATAAAATGTAAGATTTACATCAAGATCATCTTCTGGAGTAATATATCCGGCATAATCACCCAAATCTTCTTTTGCTAATTCAAACTGTTCATAAGTTTCCTGATCCATGAATACGTATGTATCACCATCAAGATATGAAAGTTTTGTTGTATGGCTATCAAGGTCTACTTCATCAAATTTTTCACCAGCATCAATACCAAGATCCATTGTTGAGTTTGTAACAAGATTTTTTACACGGAAGCTAGTAACCATACCAGCACGTCCTGAACGCTGACCTAACATCTTCTGAACGATAAGAGCGTTTCCTTCATACATAAAAGCTGTTCCAACTTTTAACTGTGATGTCATTAACATAATTTATTACCTCTAAAAAAGTATTAAAAAGAATATTATCTATATTATATAATTTTTATTTATAAAAGTCATCAGGTTATCTGCCAGGTCACCATTTTTTCTTAAATTCGCAGCAAAATCTTGAAACCCTTTTTCCAGGTTGTTTTGTTCTTTTAGAAAAGCATATACTGCATTTTCCATATCATTTTCATCAATCAGCTCATCAGGAGTATTAAATAAAACCCATACTTTTTTTATAATCTCATAATCTGATTCTGCAAAGAAAGAATGCATCCTTTCTAACAGGGCATTCACCTTTACAAGCTGATATTCTTCACTTTGAGGATAAGCATGCCATACAAAAGGAATTCCACTTAAACAGGCTCTTGTTAATGATTCTTCTCCTCTGATAAAAAGTACAGAACATAATTTCATCATAGAGTCCCATTGTGTCTGATCCATAAAATTTAATGGAATTAATAACAAATCTGTATTCTGCGAATAAGTTTCAGAACATGCCTTAACAACTGAATCAAATCCCTTTCCTCTGGCAGCCAGAATTTTCAATATTGAAGGAACTGTATCAGATGTAGTAATTTTATTTTTTTCACTTTGATAATGGTTTAATGCATTAAGGACTGGTTTCCAGTTTTTATTATATGTAAAAAATAAAACAGGACCATTTTCATCTCTTTTTGTATACTGATTCCAGAAATCATCAAGAATTAACCCGCCTGTTTTATTCGTAAATCCAGGCATAAAATTAATTTTCTGAACTTTGGAACTTCTTGTAAGAGACTGCAGACAGTGAAAATCCTCAGCATATTTTTCTGCAGTAAGATAATCAATCATTATTATATGAACAGTACGCTGCAACTTTTCTTCAAAAAGAATTTTTTCAATCCATTCTGGCCGACCACATTGAAATAATTCAAGAATTAATTGAAGTTTTTCACCATCATTTTCATAAAAAATATCATGACAAAGGCTGGAATTCCAATTATAAACATTAATATTTTCTATTAGCTGAATATCTTTTACGGAATCTACTGAATGATTGATTTTTTGAAAGGCATCCAGATTATCAACCAAAAGATTAATATCTGGATTAGAAGGATTTGCTTTTAATTTTCTGCAAAGACGCCAGGCAACGCCTATATCACCAAAATTATCAACAACTTTACAAAGAACAGTCAGAATCATACTAATTTATTTTGCTGTAAACTTCGCTGATTTCAGTTCGCCATTCAGGTTTTGAATCACGATCTTCCCATTCTATAATTCTTTTTATAGTAAAGTGACGCTGATCCCGCATATTTTCATAGTAAAGAACACCAAAGCGTCCCTGACCAATATATGCAATTTTTTCATTTTCGCCTAATTTTTCATTTTCACTAACCTGACTTAATGCACATTCAAAATGCACAGGTTTTCCTGAACTTTTATCATTAAGGGCACTGGAAATATCTGTAATTGGCTGACCACATTTTGCACAAATTACTTCACGTGCTTTTATTTCCTGAATAGCCTTCTGTTTTTCTTTTAAAGTTTCTTCAGTTTCATAGTTCAATTTTGGCTGAAAAACTTTGTTTTTTTCATTTTTTGAAGAAGACTGATTTCTATTCTGCTGATTATTTTGATTTTTCCAATTATTAGAATACTTTTTTTTGTGTCGATTTTTTTCCATAATTTTTACTCAAAATCATTTAACCGTAATTCTTCACAATTTTCAACCAATCTTCCACTAATTACAGTAGCGATTCGTAAAATTGCGTTTTCAATGTACTCTTCACTATGAATTTTTTTACGTAACTCTAAAATACGAGGCGATAATTCTGCTTCATCAGTCTTCTCTAAAACTAATGTTCCAACTGCTCTTTCAGAAACCATAGAATCTCCCACTAAAAAACTTTTTACACTTCAGTAAATGCATTTTCTATATGATAAACTGGAGGTAATCCGGGCATATCAATAATAATTACATCAAATCTGAGGTAACTGTTACTATATTCTCGATGATTTATTAAAAAACGTTTAGCAGTTTTTACAATCCTTTTTTGTTTTTCTGTATTTAAAACTTTTTGAAGCATATCTAACGTTGCATTTGGCAGAGTCTTTACTTCAACAAAAACAATTGTTTCATTCTTAATTGCAATAACATCTATTTCACCTGAAGATTCCCTATAATTTCTTTGAATTATCTCATATCCATTTTTTTGTAAAAATTCACAACACCTGTTTTCTCCAGAGTTTCCGGTTTCTTTATTATTCATTATTCTCCTGATTTAAGATAAAAGAAAAAATCAGAGCAACAGCCTTCCATGCTGATTCGGGAATATTCTGTCCAATTTCCTGTTTTTCAAGTATTTCCACAAGCATTTCATCTTCTTTTACAGGAATCCCACTTTCCATTGCAGATTCAACTATTTTATCTGCAACAATTCCTTCGCCTTTTGCGGTAATAAAAGGAGCTCCGTTTTCTTCAATATATTTTAGGGCCACTGATTTTTTCATATTTCACCACCTAAAACATACATTTTTTCCAGCTCACAGCCAAATCCCTTTAATTCATCCTCATTACACCACAAAACTTTTATGGCAGGATTAATATTTCTGAATATAGCCTCTAGTTTATGGCAATTAGTTTTTATTGCATTTTCATTACTAACATTTGAAATATGCATATTTATTAAAACAGGAAGATTGCTTTGAAAATCAACTAGAAATGAATAAGTATTTTTCAGATAAATACAATT
>JALEPQ010000153.1 GCA_022768685.1 Spirochaetia bacterium | reverse complement strand
ACTGAAACTGCTATATGCTTTCCATCCAGATTTACTTGTTCCGTTATTCATAGAAATGGAAAGTTTATCAAATAAAGTATAATTATCGTGACATTCAGCATAATGAATGGAAAGTTCAGGTTTTCCTGTATTATTTCTAGTTGTAGAAGCCCCTGTTAAACCTTTTATAATTGCACTGTCATTAAATGTGCCCTGAACCTGTCCTTTTTTAAATCCACCAAATTCAGCACCTTTAATTGCATCTCTAAAGCTGTCATCAAAAGCACCAACTCCTACAGAAACAGCTTTATCAGCTCCACCAGAAACAGCAGAATCTCCACCTGTCCAAGGTTCACCATAAACCATTACATTAGGATCAATTTCAGAAAGTGCTTCATAAATTTCAGCCATTGTAGACGATTCAAGACATCCCATCAGATCAAAACGGAATCCGTTTATATGGTAATCAAGCATCCAGTGTTTTAACGAATCAATAACATATTTTTTTACCATTGCATGATTTGTTGCAACTTCGTTACCACAACCAGAACCATTTGAATATGATGAACCAGTTGTTCTGTAAAAATATTTAGGAACTGTCATATCGTAAAGGGAGCCTTTACCTGTTCCGCTTGTATGATTGTAAACCACATCCATAATTACAGCGATTCCCTGTTCATGGAAAGCCTCAATCATTTCTCGGGCTTGATTTACAGCGTCAGTACCATCAGTCATATTTTTAACATAACGACCTTCAGGAACATTGTACTGATATGGATTGTATCCCCAGTTATAATTTGAATCAGAATTTTTTTCTGCATAATCAAACATTGGAAGAATCTGAACGTGTGTAACACCTAAATCTTTAAGATGAGCAGCAAATGCTCCTGTATCACCAAGATTATCTGTAATATCCTGAAATTTTCCTGTAGAAGAAGGTACAAAAGCCCTGCTCCAGTCACGAATGTGCATTTCGTAAATTACAGCTTTTGAATAATCACCTGTAAATGGGTTTTCATAAGTAGATTTTGAACCATAAGTAGTACCAGCATTAATATCAACAATCTGAGAAGCAACAGAATCTGCACTAGCTGCATAAGACCAGATATCCGCAACATCCTGAGAGCCATCTGGATTTTTAATTCTATACTTATAATATTTATAAGAAGTGCTTACACCTGATGCAGACCAGGTTCCTTTATCACCTTTAGACATTTCTACAGTTGATGCAGGTGATGAAAGAGAACTGCTGTTTGAATACAGTAAAAGAGTTACACTTTCTGCCATAGGAGCCCATGTTTTAAAAGAAGCAGTTTCTCCGCTAATTTTTACACCTAAATCATTTCCTGTATAAACATAATTTGCATCAATTTCTTCAGCTTTCATTGTATTATCCCTTCCGGCGCAGGCTTCATCATAAGAAGCAAAACAATTATCCACACCGCATACTAAATAGATTTTTTTATTGTTCAGAGCAAAGGCAGATGAAATTGTTATATCACCAGAATATTTTTTTCCTGTGCTATCAACAATAATTACACCTGTATCATAAGTTGCATCAATTCTTGTTTCAAGATAATAACAGCCATCAGAATCAGGTCCAGATAAAGTTAAATCTCCAGGCCATGCTGCATCTGTATAATTACCTTCATCGTTCCACATCCAAAGATTCATGGAAACTCCGGAAGGAACATCTAAAACATAAAAAGTCACTTTTTTATTAGTTTTGCTGCCACATCCCGCTAAAGTAAAACCAGCAATAAGCAGCCCAATAAGTAAAGCACATAATTTTCCTGCTTTTTTCATTGGATCCTCCACATATTGAGAAAAAATTTTAATTTTAGGGTGTAATCTGATTATAAGATGACTTTCATAAAATAGTAACTATTTTTATATAAAAAAGGAAAAATGATGTATAAAATATAACAAAAGTATCTTTTTCCACCCAAAAGTTCATTTGCAGCAAAAAAAACCAGGGCAAACGCATTATAAACAAATATCCGATTTTTTGGCTCCCAGTCACGGTTGTGCCCCTGCAAAAAAAACGAACATCTACTGAATAAATACTAATTTTTTAATATAATCTATTAATGGGAGCGTAATATGAAGAAAATAATCACTTTAATCTGCACTTTACTTGCAGGAACCGCACTTTTTGCACAAGTCAGTGTTGATTCTCAGGATGATTTTTATACAGATGCACAGAACTGGGAAATAAAAGGCATTGTAAAAAATCTTCCACCTTTACGACCATATACACTAAATAATATTAAAGGAATTCTTACTCAAGTTCTGGAAAAGGGCTCAGAAGATGATATTGAAACAGCTGAGTGCTACATGGAAGAAATTTTTGGAAAATCCTGGAGAATTGAATTAGAAGCTGCAGTAAAAGGTAAGATTAGCAAGAAAGAAGAAACCAGCTTTACAAAAAATATTCTTGGATATCCGGCTTTAAAAGGCAACATGTCTTTCTTCAATGACATTGCCAGCATTGGCTACAAACTGGGACTTGCCGCAACAAAAAATTCAGAAATGGATTTTTTACCAGAATATACATATTCAGAACATGATGCATATTTTGATGATTCTGTTATGGGTCCTTTTGTTGTTAGATTTGATGGCGATGTTACAACTTCTGTTGGAAATGAAAACCTTTTTGCCCAGCTTGGAATTAACAGAAGTTCATTTGGCTCAAATCTTTCAAATGGATTAGCAATTGACGACAGTGATTATCATTCTGGAAATCTTGGTTTTACTTATATGGGAAATAAATGGAATTATGTTCAGCAGTTTTCCGTAATTGGAGCTTCTAGAAATAATGGTTCATCCAGATTGAATCCAAACAAATTTTTCAGTTTCCATGCTGCAGAACTTTATCCTACAGAGAATTTTCATTTTTCTTACTATGAATCTATCATTTTTGGAAACAGATTTGATCCAGCGTACTTTATTCCAGCACCTTATATGGCAACACAAGGATTGGGTGGATATTCTGACAATCTTTTGATGGGAATAAATTTTGATTGGAAAATTATGAAGGGACTTTTATGGTACTCAGATGTTTTTGTTGATGACCTTTCAGTAAATGAACTAGTTAAATTTAATTTTAATACCAGAATCAGACTTGCAGCTCAAACTGGCGTAATCTATGTACCAGAACTCAAATATATTAATAGAATTACTTTAGATTTTACAGCAATTCTTCCATATATGTATTCTCATGCAGAACATAGTCTTGGAACCTATAATTCTATTAATTATCAAAATTACACAAATGCAGGATTCCACATTGGAAGTGAATATGATCCAAACTCTGCAATTGTTGCTCTCAATATAAAAATAACACCTTTAAAAGGGCTTAAAATTAATGCTGGCGGCACTTTTATAGTTCATGGAAACGTTGCTGAAAATGTAACTGAAAATGAAGCAAAAAATTACCTTGAAACAGCAGGATATTCTTCATCAGATGGAAGCGTTTATAATCACACTGAAAATCCTGCAACTTCCGGTTTAATTTCAAATTCCGAACTCTGGTCTTGGCTTACACAGGAACATCTTATGTATACAGTTCAAGGTAATATATCATGCGAATATGAATTACAGCGGTTCAAATGGGGAAAAGTTAGTATTGAAATCAGTTCTGTAACAGAATATATCAAAAACAAGGGAGTTGATTCTAATATTTACACAAGCAGTTACACAACTATAGAAGAAGCAAAAGCCGCCTGGATTGCTAACCTCCATGATGAAATCAATGAATATATAAGTATTGGATTAAAATACAACTTCTAAAAATATGTTTTATAAAAAGGGAGATTCCTTTTTTTATTTTTTTATTTTCACACCAGCATGCAGCTGTAAATCATAAACAATTGGATTTGGCTGATTATTCTTATTCAAAATCAGCCAGTTATCTATTCCACAGTCAACATTCAGCCATTTTAAGATATCATAATCACCAGCTGCTGATATTCTGAAAAAATGTTCAGGAACTCCAGATTTATTACTTATTCCTGTCTGATCATAAGTTGATGGTGAACTGGCACCTTTTCCAGTTATCCAGTCTTCATCTAAATCATTATACATAATTCCATGGGCCATATAGAAGAATTCAAATCCCATCCTCCAGTTTTCCAGAGAATCTAAACTTATTTTCAAATCTCCCACAATTGAATCTCCACCATAAACATAACCAACACAATTTCGCAAATAAGAAACAGAATTTCCGCCAACAGATGAACCCGCATTTTGAAATTCACGTAAGGTTCCATAGAAACTTACCCCATACTGCTGAGTTTTTGCATTGTACTTTTCACGAAGATATAAACATGGATCTGTATAAACCCCTTCAAGGCTTAATTTCAATACACCAATTTCCAGTGGCAGCATATATTTTGAACCAAGCATATATCCCATTTTGTTAGGCCGCCATTTTGTATTTTCATCTGATTTATGATTTGTTTCTCCAACATCAAGATCATCAACTAAAATTTGTCCATAAAAATTAAGTCCTGGAATAACAGAATAATTTAAATCTGCACTGAACATGGAATTTGCATTACCACGAATATACAAACTATGATAAATCACCATAGGATTAAACACACGAAAATCCAAAGTATTCGATGCACTCTGAAACATAATTGCTTCCGATAAACCTAAATTTATCTTATCCTTGAAGAATCGGAAATCTGTTCTATGAGCTAAAAATAAAGCAACGCCATCAACAGTAGAATCCTGATTATCCGAATTTTCAACAGTTCCCGGGTGAGGATAAAAAATTGAAGCAAAACTAAATTTAAAGCTGTTATAAAAAAAAGAAAATCTCATATTGTTATCATAAATTTGAGTTCCACCTAAAAAGAGATTTCCTGTTTCACCATTTCCCCATCGTAAAATGTCCCTTCCGGCACTAAAATTCCAGTGTTCTCCACCTGCCGAAATAAAAGAGCGTGTAGGAAAATTAGAACTAACATAACTAAAACTCTGCCCTGTAATCATTGGAACATTACAAACAACTGTATTTTGATATAGAGGACTTGGAATTCCATCAAATGCGTAAGAAGAATAACCAAAATCAACATCAAGATAACCATAAAAATTATTACTTATCCAAAGTTGAGCTTCTGCATTTAAAAGTTTCTGCCTTTTCTCAAAATCATAAAACCAGTCATCTTCTTCTGTAAAATCTTCTTTGTTTGTATGAACATAAACTTCAGGATTTATAATTCCGTGAACAGTAAAATCCAGGCCATCAGAAGTTGAAAATCCTGCAGGTTCGTTTAATATTGAATCTATTTTGTCATACAAAACCTGAACATTTTCATCTTCATACTCATAGGGCAGATTATAAAGCATACGTTTAAGTTCATCAGTTGACCATGGTCCTGCAGAATTTGGCATAGCATGACCCTGGGAAACATATAGATAATTCATAAACTTGTAAACTTCAGAATCAACATGCCAGATTTTCTGATCATTTGCAAAAAAATCAAAAATGGAAAACAAAAAAATAACCGCAGCAAAAACTCTTTTTTTCATATTCCCCACTATAACATAAAACAAGAAAATTTTTCACTGCAGGTGCCATCAACGAAAATCAGTCCTTATCTTGCTTTTTTATTTCAGTCTGAATCTGTTCTAAGGTTATGCCAATTGATTTTTCTATGATCTCTGCAGAAACACCATTTTTATACAGACTGACTGCATTTTCCAAGGCGTTTTGTGCAGCACCATCTGCAAGACCTTCGTGATATTTATAAACTTCTTTCATATATGTTGTCATATACCACCTCTGATTATCAGAACTTAATTTTGACTCATAAAATTTCTTTACAATTTTTGATGCAAATTCATCATAACTTTTATTAGTTTTCAAGCATGTAAGAAATCTATTTAAAGATTTATCAGTAATTTTGTCTACTTTTTCTAAATTATAAAATAACTTAATTGTTCTGTCATCCTGTAAGCTTTCATCCTCTTTACAAAACGTTTTGTATGTATACAAGGACAAACCTCTATTAAACGGATCTTTTAAGCA
>JALEPQ010000012.1 GCA_022768685.1 Spirochaetia bacterium | reverse complement strand
TTTGTGGCTGCTGCGAAGCGGCAGTTCAATAGTTTCTATACCACAAAAAGCGTGTAGCGCATTATTGCGCGGTTTTGAATCACGCAACCGTGACTGGGAGCCAAAAAATCGGATTTTTGTTTATAATGCGTTTGCCCTGGATAATTTTGGATGGTGCGTTGAATAGTAACGTGGTTTTCGTTATAATTGATAGGTTATTAGTATTTTTTTATACTTGGAGGTTACATTGAGTACCGGTTCAATGTTTTTACAGCAATTAATAAATGGTTTATCACTGGGTAGTATTTATGCCTTGATAGCTCTGGGTTATACAATGGTTTACGGAATTGTAAAGCTAATCAACTTTGCCCATGGTGATATTATGATGATGGGTGCCTATGCAGGTTATTTTGTTCTTATTTTTATGGGCCCAACTATTCCTGGCATGATAGTAGCTTTTGCAGTTTCTATGGTTTTTTGTGCTTTACTTTCACTTGTTATTGAACGCTTTGCTTACAGACCACTAAGAAATGCTCCTCGTTTGAATTCTTTGATTACTGCTATTGCTATGGAATTGATTTTACAGAATGTAATGCGTGTTCTTCCCTTCGTAGGTCCAAATCCACGTCAGTATCCTACAATGGAATTACGAAATTATGCATTAGGATCAGTTTCAATTTCTAATCTTCAGTTAATTGTAATTATTTCGTCTATTATTCTGATGGTGATTTTGAATGTAGTTGTAAATTACACAAAAACAGGTAAAGCTATGCGTGCTGTTTCTTATGATTATCAGGCTGCATCTTTAATGGGTATTAGTGTAAATAAAACAATTGCAATTACTTTTGTCATTGGTTCTGTTTTAGCTGGTGCAGGTGGTGTTCTTTATGCTACTGCTTACCCGCAGATTGATCCTGTAATGGGATATATGCCAGGTCTTAAAGCCTTTGTTGCAGCTGTTCTTGGAGGAATTGGTTCTATTCCTGGAGCTATGGTTGGTGGTGTCCTTCTTGGTGTTGCAGAAACCTTAACTAAAGGATTTATCTCTTCACAATATGCCGATGCAATTTCATTCAGTATCTTGATTGTTATTTTACTTGTAAAACCTACAGGTATTTTTGGATCAAAGAAAACTGTAAAAGTTTAGCAGGAGGATTTGTATGAAAAATAAAGTTTTAAGAAATACTCTTATTCCTGGAATTTTTGCAGTTGTTGCAATTGTTCTTCCAGCAGTTTTAATTCATTTTGAAGTTATTGATGCTTATACAGCTCAGATTTTAACATTAAGTGCAATCAACGCTATTATGGCACTGAGTGTAAATATTATCTGTGGTATTACAGGTCAGCTTTCCCTGGGACAAGCTGGTTTTATGGCAATAGGTTGTTACTCAACAATCTTATTGACTCAGGATGTGGGAATCCCTCTTGTACTCAGTGTTATTCTGGCAGGTTTGATAACAGCTTTCTTTGGATTCCTGATTGGATTTCCTACATTAAAACTTGATGGTGACTATCTTGCAATTGTAACTTTAGGATTTGGTGAAATTATCCGCGTTGTTTTTGTAAACCTGAAATCTATTACAGGTGGACCTAATGGAAAGCAGTTTACAACAATGCTGGCTTTTGAGCCTACTTTAGCTTATGTAGCAATTGTAGGAACTCTGGTAGTTCTTATTGTTTTAATCCAGAATTTTATTCGTTCAACTTACGGTCGTGCAATCATAGCTGTTCGTGATGATGAAATTGCGGCTAATTCATCTGGTATTCCGGTATTTAAGTACAAGATGATTGGTTTTGTAATTGCTTCATTTGTAGCAGGTATTGGTGGCGGACTTTATGTTTCTTTAATTGGTTTTGTAAAACCAGAACAGGCTTCTTTCAATAATTCTATCAACTATTTGATTTATGTAGTTCTTGGTGGAATGGGATCTACAACTGGTTCTGTTCTCGCAGCCTTTGTTTTAACATATCTTCAGGAATTCTTACGATTCTTAAAGAATTTCAGACTTTTGATTTATCCAGTGATTTTAATTATTGTAATGCTTTTCAGACCTCAGGGATTACTTGGACACAAAGAAATGTCATTCGTTGGTTTTGTTGACTGGTGTAAAAACAAAGAAAACTGGAAAAATCTTGGAAAGAAGATAAAAAGTATTTTTTCAAAAAAATCATCAAAAACAAATGATGGAGGAAATAACTAATGAGTGAAGAAAGAAAATCAGTTCTCCAGGCAAATGAAATTTCAATTGTTTTTGGTGGATTAACTGCAGTCAGCAATTTCTCCTGTGACTTAAAGGAAGGTGAACTTGTTGGTTTAATTGGTCCAAATGGGGCTGGTAAAACTACAATTTTTAATATGTTAAGTGGTGTATATACACCTACAAAAGGTCAGATTTCATTCTGGGATAGAGAAGGTAGAGTTCATATAATTAATAAAAAAACTCCTGCTCAGTTGAATAAAATGGGAATTGCCAGAACATTCCAGAATATCAGACTTTTTACAAGTCAGACTGTTGCAGATAATGTACGTATTGCTCTGCATAATCAACGTCTTGTAAATCCTTTTGATGTATTGTTCAGAACACCTAAATTCCGACGTGATGAAAAATTAATGGATCAGAAAGTTGATCAGTTGCTTGAAATTTTAAAAATCAGTAATAAGAAAAATGATCTTGCAAAGAATCTTTCTTACGGAGAACAGCGTAAACTGGAAATTGCCCGTGCTTTGGCTTCTAATCCAAAACTGTTATTGCTTGATGAACCTGCAGCTGGAATGAATCCTCAGGAAACTGAAGAATTGCGCCAGATGATTGAAACTATCAGAAAAGATTTTAATCTTACTGTACTTTTAATTGAACATGATATGAAATTTGTAATGGGAATCTGTGAACGTATTATGGTTCTTGATTACGGAAAAATTATTGCAGAAGGTGTTCCTGCTGAAATTAAGTCAAATCCAGAAGTAATTAAGGCTTATCTTGGATCGGAGGCAACATGCTAAAAGTAGAAAACTTAACTGTAAATTACGGGGCAATTCGTGCCTTAAAGAATATTTCTTTTAATGTTGAAAAAGGTGAAATTATTTCTTTGATTGGAAGTAATGGCGCTGGAAAAACTACAACCCTTCATTCTCTTTCTAACATCATAAAAAAACAGTCTGGCACAGTTACATTTAAGGGTGAAGATATTACAAATGTTGCTGCAGATAAGATTGTTACAAAAAAATTAATTCAGGTTCCAGAAGGAAGACGAATTTTTCAGAATCTTACAGTAAAAGAAAATCTGGAATTAGGAGCTTTTCTTCGCAATGATAAAGCTGGTATCAAAGAAGATATGGAACGTGTTTTTGAATATTTCCCACGTCTAAAAGAACGTCTTAAGCAGAATTCTGGAACTTTGAGTGGTGGTGAACTTCAGATGCTGGCTATGGGTCGGGCTTTAATGGCTCAGCCTGAATTACTGTTGCTTGATGAACCTTCAATGGGTTTAGCGCCAATTTTTGTAGATGAAATATTCGAAATTGTAAAAAAGATTAATAAAGATGGAACAACTATTCTTTTAGTTGAACAGAATGCGTTCAAAGCTTTGTCAATTGCAAATAGAGGGTATATACTTGAAACAGGGGAAATTACAAAAAGCGGTCCTGCTTCTGAGTTAATTTCTGATCCTGCTGTAAAGAGTGCTTATCTAGGTGGATAAGGCTGATAATTAGGAGGCAATTATGTTAATTAAGGATGTAATGACAAAAAATCCAATCTGTATTTCTGAATCTACTTCAATTACTGAAGCTATTGAATTGATGAAAAAAAATAACTTCAGCAAGCTTCCAGTTCTTGATAGTTCAAAAAGACTTGTTGGTATTCTAACAAAAAATGATATTGCAAAGGTTTCTCCATCGAATGCAACAACACTTGATAAATATGAAATAGAGGCTCTTCTTTCAAAACTGACTTGTGGAAAGTGTATGACTAAAAATGTTACTACAGTTCCAGAAACTCAGGTTGTTGAAGAAGCTGCAAAATTAATGGTTGATAAAAATATTGGTTGTTTACCAGTACTTAACGATGATGTTGTAGTTGGAATTGTAACTGAAAGTGATTTATTTGCGCTGTTCACAAATATGTTTGGAGCAAGATATTCAGGTGTTCGTGTAAATTTCCGTGCTGCAGATAAACCAGGTGCTCTTGCTGTAGTTCTTAGCAAGATTGCTGAAGCTGGTGGAAATATTGTTTCTGTTATAACTCGTGAAGACGAAGTACCCGATACTCGCAGAGTGACTATTAGAGCAACTCAAATTTCGGAAGAAAAGGTTCAGGCTATTTTGACTGCATGTGGCTCAACAGTTATTGATATCAGAAATGTCTAACCCGAATTTTTTATTTATTGCAAATGAATATTTAAGAACTCATCTTGATGTTTTTACTATTCCTGAGTTTTGTAAATCAATGAAGGCTCAGGGAGTAAAAATGTCGGAATCAGATGCTGAATTTTTATTGCATAAATCAGATTATGTTTTTTCTCTTATAAATAAACAGTTTGTTACTAGAGCTGGTGTTTTTACAGACAGACTGTTTAGTTTTAAACCCACTAAGGAAGAGGTTGAAAAAGGATTTTTTTTATTAGGTCACAGATGTATGCCTTTTATTAATCCTGAATATTCACCGGACAGTATTACTCCCATTAATAGTGATGGAATCAAAGTAAAAAGTAAGGCCACTGTTTTTTCATTAAATTTAGCAATGGATGTTTTCAGTCTTTTTGGCGAAGGTTATGTAATTCCTTTTGTTTTTAATGATAAAAGCAATGATGAAGTTCCATTAGCTTCCGTAAAATATTCAATGCCACAAGAAATAAAACTTACTTCATGGCCTCTAAGTGCTTTCTGTAAAAATCATTATAAATTCAAATATGGAGACAGAATTCTTTGCCGCGTTCAGGACTGGAGTGAAGGTATTGTAGAAATGTTTGTTCAGAAATCAGAAGAAACAAAAATGCAGGTTTCTGAGGCTGCAATAGAACGGGAAGAATGGTATTCAAATTTTGAAGATGGACTTTTGAAAAGTTTTGACAGAAATGGTCCTTCTGAATCTATTGAAGAACAGTTAGCTTTATTATTCTTGGAAAATCAGGAATCCCTTTGTATTGAAAATTGTGGTTCGGCAGAAGAATTTTTACAGCATACATCAAAAATTGGATTTTCAAATTATGGAGTTGAATCCAGAATCTGGCATAAAGGAAAAGATGTACCTTATGTTGGAAAGTGGAATGAAGATTTTTCAAAAGATATTTTAATTTCTACAATTTCTGAATATTTTGATCCTGCAGTAATTACTGCATACATGGAAAATTCTATTTACGAATCTAAAAAAGGTTTGAAGACAGATTCTATTGAGGAACTTGCAAAAAAAATATTTCCGGCAATGCATAAAATGTCTGCCTCAGAAGTTGATATGATTTTATTGAACTTAAAAAATCAGCATGCTATACTTTGCCAGGAATATAATCAGTTTTTGGATTATAATATTGCAGAAATACGAAAAAGGGTGCTGGAATTATTTACTCAGGTTAATTCAATTATGAGTTCAATTACTATGAGTGGTCTTGAGATAAAGGATTTCCCTCAGCAGGAATTGATTGTATTGACTCAACTTTATGCACATCTTGTTCGTTTAATTGATGAAGTTGAAAATATCTTAATAAGAGATCAGTTTCCAATTGATGATGTAAATTTGTCATTAGATGGAATGGAAGATACATACGAAGGAATTTCAGGAGTTTTGTTTAATTCTCTTGAAATGAATATTAAAAAAAGTTTTGAGATAGTAAAAAACTAAAAGGATGTTTTATGGACAAAATGGATATTACAGATCTGGTAATGAGAGGTGGAGTTTTTGATAATATTACTGGAAGAACTCCTGATGAAATTTATAAGAATCTTACATCTGTTATGTCCCTTCCTGAAGGAGTAACTGCAGAACAGGTATGTAAAGCTTTGTGTGATAGAGAAGCTGTTTTAAGCACTGCTGTTGGAAATGGGTATGCATTACCGCATGCCAGAGCTCCCCTCATGAAGTCGGAAAATGATCAGAGAATTTGTGTAGTTTATTTGAACGAACCTTTAGAAATGAAAGCTCCAGATGATAAACCTGTAACTACCATGTTTGTACTTCTTACACAGAATTCTCAGGTTCATTTAAAAATTCTAGCTTCTTTAGCTAACTTATTTAGATGTGAAGAGTTTAAAAAGGCAATTGATGATAAAGTAGACGTTTATACTCTTTGCAATATAATTCATGAAATAGAAAAAAAAGAAGACAATTAATATATATTCCGTAAATTCTTATTTACGAAAAAGAGGTACGTATGGACAAAAAAGGTGTTGAGGCAGTTGCATTATCAATTCGCAGCTTGTCAATGGACGCTATTCAGAAGGCTAACTCAGGACATCCTGGTTTACCACTTGGTGCAGCAGAAGCAGCTGCAGTTCTTTACGGTGAAGTAATGAAACACAATCCTGCTAATTCAAAATGGGCTGACAGAGACCGTTTTGTTCTTTCTGCAGGTCACGGTTCAATGTTGCTTTACAGTATCCTCCACTTATCTGGATACGATGTAACTATGGACGATATTAAGAACTTCCGTCAGGTTGGTTCACGTTGTCCAGGTCACCCAGAATATGGTGATACAGACGGTGTAGAATGTACTGGTGGTCCACTTGGACAGGGTGTTTCAATGGCTGTTGGTATGGCAATGGCAGAATCAATGCTCGCTGCTAAATTCAATACTCCAAAACACACAATCGTTGATCACTATACATATTCACTTGTAGGTGAAGGATGTCTCCAGGAAGGTGTTGCATCTGAAGCTTGTTCTTTAGCTGGAAACCTTAAACTTGGTAAATTAATTGTATTCTATGACCAGAACAAAATTTCTATTGATGGTTGTACAGATATTACTTTCACTGATGATATTGCAAAACGCTATGAAGCTTATGGCTGGCAGGTATTAAAAGGTGATATGTATGATGTGGAAGGAATGGTAAAACTTATAAACGAAGCTAAAGCTAACAAAGACCAGCCTTCTTTAATCATGCTTAAGTCTGTAATTGGTAAAGGCGCTCCAAAACAGAACACAGCTGATGTTCACGGTGCTCCACTTGGTGCTGAAGGAATTGTTGAAGCTAAGAAAACTCTTGGTCTTCCAGCAGACAAAGATTTCTATGTTGTTCCAGAAGCTTATAAATATTTTGAAGATAAAAAAGCTGCATTTGCTAAAGCAGAAGCTGACTGGAATGCAACATTTGCTGAATGGGCAAAAGAAAATCCTGAACTTGCTAAACTTTGGGATGCTTACCACTCAGATGCAGTTACAGATGAAACTGTAAAAGATGTTGAATATAAAGCAGGTGATGCATGTGCTACTCGTGATGCTTCTGGTAAAGCATT
>JALEPQ010000135.1 GCA_022768685.1 Spirochaetia bacterium | reverse complement strand
CACAATTGAAGACAACAACGGAACAAATGGATGTCGCGTATTCAACATTCCAAAAAATACAAACGGTGCACGTATCTTCTATTCATACGGTTCAAAAATGAACATTCACGGACCAGAAAACGGAGTTGGCGTTGTATTCCCTTCAATTGCCAATCCAAATGATCCAGATTACAACAAATACTACGACTGGCTTGAATACACAATCCGTAATGATGGTGTAACATGGATTAACACAACACAGGTTGACCAGTTTGGTTTCCCAGCTCTTATTACAGGTTACTCTTCTAACGGTTCAGTTCGTTCAAATGGTGATAAACTGTTCACACAGACTGGTGTAACAGCTTCTCGTGATGAAGTTTACACAGCATACAAAAATTACATGGCTTCTAAAGGTGTTTCAGCAGATTTCGACTGCCTTGCAGAACAGTACCGCATTGTATGTCCAGGTAAATCTAGCATGTTTAATAAAAATTATCTTGATGAATATATCAATGAAATATGGAACTACTGGGCATCACATTCTACAACAGTAAAACATGCACAGGGTGAATTCACACTTACAAGTGATGGAACAAACCTTCAGTTCAAGTGTACAAAATCTAACAACCCAGCAATGTGCACTGTAGGTGAAACATATTATGTAAAAGGAAAACCAACAACAGAACAAGCCTTCGAAGGTTCTGGATGCCTTGCAACAGATACAAAGGGTAACGGTATGGAACCAGCTCTTCAGGCCTGGGTTTGTGCAGCAATCAACCGTGGTGTAGCAACAAGAAGCGATGCTCCAGCATGGAGTTACACTCCAGCTCCTGCTCCAACAAACTACAAAGATTCATACTATCAGGGTGGAAAGTGTAACTACTACTCTGGCTTCTGGCACAGCATCAGCACAAACAATGGTCTTGCTTACGGTTTCTGCTATGATGATGTACACGAACAGTCTTCAACAACAGTTATTGAAGACTGTCAGAAAATCTGGGTTAGACTTGGATTTTAATTAAAAAGTAACTAATAATACGTCGAGTCAAGGTACGCGTACGCTTAAAGTCTTGACTTCGCCGTTTTTAGGGTTTGTAATAAATCCTAAATATAAAAGAAAAAAAAATAATTTTTTTTAAAAAATTTTAAAAAATGCATTTTACTACTTGAACAAAATTCATGTTTCGTATATATTATTAAACATCGACGGGCAGTAGCGCAGCTGGTAGCGCGTCTGGTTTGGGACCAGGATGTCGCAGGTTCAAATCCTGTCTGCCCGACTAAAAGAACTTACTTCTTGGTAAGTTCTTTTTTTTTTGTTTAAATAAAAATTTAAAAACTAAATAAGATTTTCTAAAGAAGATTGGTAGAGTTCTGCCAGCACAAAGGCAAGAATCTGTTTTTATTACTGGAAAATTATATTAAATCATTCCCTGAGCTTCTATTTCACCGCCCTTTACAATCCTTTCTTCTAAAGCTTTTATTATCTTTATATTAATCGCTTTATTTGACTCCAGCTTTTTTTCTGAAACTATTTCACAATGAATGAAATTTTCTGTTACTGCATGATAAATTATTTTTTGCGAATTTTTTACTAATACAGAAGGTCTTCTTACTGTTTCTAAAATTGCAGGCACTTCTTTTCCAGCAAAAGAGTTTACATAATCAATTTTCTGTTGTATTGCCCAATCTGTAAGTTTTTTTGCTCTTTCTCCAGAAACAGACTGTGGAACTTTATTTTTCATTGATGCAGCAATTGTACCTGGTCTTTCTGAATATGGAAAAGCATGAACCCAGGAAAAATTACATTCCTGACATAATTTCATTGTCTGTTCAAAATCTTCTTCTGTCTCACCAGGGAAACCTGTAATAATATCACATGCAAGAAAAGGTTTATCTTTTACTTCTGAAAGTTTTCTGCATGCATTAAGAACCGTTTCTGCTTTATACACACGATTCATTGCACCAAGAATTTTATTACTTCCACTTTGAACAGAAATATGAAAATGAGGCCTTACTCTAGGATTTTTTATAACCTCACAAAATTCATCATCTACAATTTCTGGATAAAGGCTGGAAATTCTAAAATTAATCCTGTTTGTACATTCAAGCATCAATTTTAACAATTTTGCAAAATTATATGTCTTACCTAAATATTCACTTTTATATTGTCCAATATTTACTGTTGTAATTACAACTTCATCCTGCCCGTTTTTTTCCAGTAATTTTACCCTATCTACTGCTGTTTTGACATCTATAGAAACACTATGTCCTCTTGCAATATGAATAGCGCAATATGAGCAATTATTATTACACCCATCCTGAATTTTTAATGAAGCTCTTGAATGATTTATAAAAGAACTTGTTGAAAGAATAAATGAATTTTCCGGAAAATCCTTCTTTTCATTTGGAGCAAGAGATATCTTTTCATTAATAATACTAACAAAGTGTATCTTATTAAATGAAGATTTTTCTAATTCTGAAAACAGTAGTTCTGGAACTTTTTCAAGACGACTTTTAATTTGTCCACCAACGACTGCAATTCTTGAATCAATTTCTGATATTTCTTTTGGTGCAAGTTGTGCATAACAACCAGTAACTATAATTGCGGACTCTGGATATTTTTTTAACAATAATCTTATTATCCTGCGGGCTTTTTGTTCGGATTTTTGAGTTACTGTACATGTATTTACAATGCATAAAACAGTATTAAAATCTTCATCAGACTGAGAAGTTACAACATCCATACTTACAGAAAAACCTTTTTCTATAAAAAGTCTTCCTATTGATTCACTTTCTATCTGATTAAGCCGGCAGCCTAATGTCTGGATTCTAATTGTATTCACTATTTTACTGAATTTTAGATGTAACTCTTTCTCTTCCACGGGTTGCATCATAAGAAGATGAATTTAATTTTAAAGCTTCGTCATACGCATTTGCGGCTTCAAAATAATTTCCAGCCATTTCTCTGGCATAACCAAGTCTTGACCACCATGAATCAAGCAAAGGCTCTTTCTTTACTGCAACAGATAAAGAAATATCTGCATGCTGGTATTTTGCCTCTTTTATAAAGATTTCACCCATGTAATAATACGCAACTCCAACTCTTGGGCCACTTTCCGGAGCATTGGCTACATATTTCTGAAATTGTTCCATAGCCCCCTGGTTCTTTCCAAGATAGTATTTTGCTTCGCCAGAAATTTCAATCAACCTTAAATCATAAGGACTTTTTGCAAGCCCCTCTGCAGCCCGCTGTTCAGCTTCTGCATATTGCTTATTCTTTACAAGAGACCAGCACATTACAACATAAGAATCTATTCGGTTTGGATTTTCTGCAAGTTCATTTTCACAAATTTGAATAGATTCTTTATATTTTGCATTATGATATAAAACAAGAGCATCCTGTCCTGAGGAGTTCTGTGCAAAAACAGAAATAGAACTAACTATTAAAAACAAAGCAATTACAACTTTTTTCATTTATTTCACCATTGTACATTTTCCACCAAAATTGCATCCTGGTTCAAGAACAACTTTTTCTGTGGTAATATCTCCATCAAGTACACCTGATGAAGTAACAAATATCAGCTTCCTTCCTACTACATTGCCCTTTACATGACCACGAATCAGCACTCGTTCTGCAGTAATATCTGCATTTACAACTGAATCAGTATCAACTACAAGATCACTTGTTGAATCTATTGTTCCGTTAATTTTTCCGCGAATTAAAATTGTTTTTTTTACCTTTATTTTTCCAGTAAAAGAAATATCATCTTCTACAATCGTATCAAAGGATTCTTCTTCTAAATCAAAAAAATCAGTATCTTTTACATCAAACATATACTATACCATCTGTTTTATTCTAGCATAAAAACGACACTTAGTCATTATCGGGTGTTTCTTCTATTTCATAATTTGAATAATCTGGCCATGGAGTTTCTATTTCAAAAACCTTTTCACCTTCAGGTAGTGGCAATGTCAACTTTACGGAGGCAAGTAAAAGTTTTTTTATTTTCAGATTTTTCTTAAGCAGTTTGTTTACTTTGAAGTTACCATGTTGATCATCACCTGCAATTGGACAATCATTTTTAGCAAGATGAATACGAATCTGATGCATTCTTCCTGTTTCCAAAAGTAACCTAATCTGGCTCATGGGGATTTCAAAATCAGCCCCCTTACAAACCCATTCTTTTTCAACCTGATAATAAGTTACTGCAGATTTATCCTGTCCGTGTTGAACTAAATTATCGGAAATAACACCTTTTTTTTGTTTTAATTGACCGGCACAAACAGCAACATATTCTTTTTTTACAGCTTTTGAACCGATTAATTTTGTCCATTTATTTGCAGCTAAAGGATTTTTTGCCACAATCATCAAACCAAAAGTATCTTTATCAAGACGATGAACCAGATGTATTTTTTGTCCTGTAATCTGTGAAAAATCAACATCCAGGGAATGTTTTATGTCTTTACCACCTTGTACAGCAAGACCACTTGGTTTACTTATAACATAAATTTCGTTATTCTCATAAATAATAGGTATTTCAATCATTTCAAAACTAATATAATAGAGGCGTTTTAAAATGACAAGAACTCAAATCAAATCAGGTCTTTTTCTATCCTTTTTTATTTTCTTTATTTCTTTTTCAGTTTCAGCTCTAGTCATTGAAGACGATTATTTTGGATATTCACTAGACATACCAGAAGGATTTCAATTAACTTCTCAAACTGATGACGGTTTATCATATTTATTCACTCATCCTGAACTTCCAGTTGAACTGGCAATTCGTCTTTACATTAATGACAATACAACAAATTCAAATGAAATACTAAATCAAACTTTGGATAAACTTAATGCACAAAAAGAAATAGACAGTTTTTTCTGGAATACTTCTATATGCTCTGTTTCTTCATTTAAATTCAATCTTCAGGAAGAAAAGGCTGGCTGGTCTGTATGTTCACCAACTGTAAAAAACAAAGGTTTTGTTGTACTTCTATGTTATTCACCTGCCAGCAAAGAACAAGCTTGTGAAAAATTCATAATATCCACAATTAATTCACTTTGCATTGAAAAAAACTATCATAACACTCCTGGTATTATTACAACTTATGCCTTTCCTGCAGAAGGTAAAAAAAACATCCAGTTGAAAATTGCTGACAAAAAAATAAATACATCAATTGATAATGCAGATATTGAAGCAGCACAATTTGTCATTGATACAGAATATTCTGTCTTAAAAATGTACGCAAAACATAAATTATGGAAAGAAGCCTGGATTCGTTACTACAGACTTATTTACAGAGACAACTACGGCAGATTAAACAAAGTTTCAAGCGATATAAAAAATGCTTTTCGAGAAATGAATAAAACCGGTGAAATATCTAATTTTAATCTGTTTATGGCACAAAGTATTCTCTCATGGACACAAAATTTTGAATATCAGAGAGCTAAAACAGCATTTGAATCAGATTTTACAAGTTTACCTGCAGTTCTTTGTGGGACCGGTAATGATTGTGACAGCCGCAGCATGTTGATTTGTGTACTTATGAATTCTATGGGAATTGATTCCATCATGCTCTTCTCTCCTGAATATTCACATGCCATTGCTGCAATTGATCTCAAAGAACCTGGACAAACTTATACTTTAAAGGAAAACAACAAAAATTATCTTCTGGGAGAAACAACAGCAAAAATTACCTGGGGAATGATTTCTTCTAATCATGCAGATAAAAGCAAATGGATTCCTGTAATCTTCAATTAATCAAAACACCACAGAGAAAAGACTCATTAACAATTAAAAACTTGAGTTTATCATTCCTTAAAATTGAACACCGCAGGTTGTTTCAACAACCGAGGATGTGCAATTCGTTCGCCTGAGCGAACACGTATATAAAAAGAGTTTTTTGCAAAAAAACTCGAGACTTAAAATAGATGGCGAAATTTAAGCCATCTATTTTAAACGTTCATTTTATTACCTAAATAGTTTTCCCATCCCATTCTCTGGAATGTTCCCTTTCATATTTTATGGCAGCATCAAAATCTACTTCAGGAGAGCAATATTGTTCTATTTGAAGTGAAGTTTCATGCAGTCTTTTTATACAAAAGGATTTATCATTATATCCTAATTTTGATTTTTCAATACTATCATGCAAAATTCTGATTGATTCATCATAAATTTTAAGAGGAACTGGAAAAGGATGTCCATCTTTTCCACCATGAGCAAAACTGAATCTTGCAGGATCTGTAAATCTTGTAGGACTCCCATAAATTACTTCACTGACTAAAGCAAGAGACTGCAATGTTCGTGGTCCAAGACCTTTTGTTAACATAAGGCTTTCAAAATCTTCAGGCTGAGTTTCATAAGCAGCAGCTAAAACTCCTCCCAGTCGTTTTAAATCAACATCCTCAGAACGGACTTCATGATGTGCCGGCATTACAAGATTTCTTCCAGTTGTAATTATTTTTTCGTCTGGTAAAACTAGTTCTGGAAAAAGTTCTCCTTGAACAGGTGCATTGCTGGATGTAATGGGGATACTTTTCCCCTCCTGCATTAAAATCATCTGACTGGCAGGTTTTCCAATCTGTAAAATTTCATTTATAACTTTTTCGGTGTTTTCTTTAGAAAGTTCCAGAATATTATTTCGTGCACTGTCAGCTTCATTTGACGTTAAATTAAGTATTTTTCCTTTATTTTCACCAACAACTGCGGAATGAGGTTCTTCCACAAAAGACTTTACTTCATCAGAACACCAATGATATCTTCTTGCAATTTTAGAATCAGCATTCATCCCCTGTTGAACAACTGCCCATTTTCCGTTTTTAGTCACAATAAAATTATGCTGATATAGCTGAAATCCGTCCTGGACAGCATTATTATCTACTTTTGCACAAAGTTTACTATTTCTAACAAGAAGATTGCCATTAAGACCTTCTTTATCTGCAATAGCCAGTAATTCATCTGGAGTTTGACGGGAATATTTTCCACGACCACCACATACATAAATACCCAATTCTTTTGAACGTGGATTTAACCCTCTTTTAAGAGCATACATTACAGAAGTTGTAATCCCTGAACTATGCCAGTCCATTCCCATTACTGCACCAAAAGACTGAAACCAAAGAGGATCACTTAAACGTGTTAAAACTTCATCAGGTCCATAATTCTGAACTAAAGACTCCACAATTAAAGAACCCATGACCATCATTCGGTCTGCGAGCCATTTTGGAACTGTACCTGTATGCAATGGTAAATCTGCATGTCCAGAGCTTTTTATCATATTTTTAATATAACAAATTTTTTAGATAGTGTCTTTTATTAAAGAATTTCAGTATAATTTAAGTATGTTATTTGAAGAAGATTTAAACAAAAAAACAGTTTTTTCATTTGAGGTTTTCCCTCCTAAAAAAACTATGCCAATTGAAACTATTTTTAGTACTTTAGATGAACTTAAAGACCTGAAACCTGATTTTATTTCAGTTACTTTCGGTGCTGGAGGAAGTTCCAATTGTGACAATGCTTTGGCCATTGCAAAGAGAATTAAAGAAGAATGTAAAGTTGAATCTGTAATCCACATGCCATGTATTAATATGACTAAAGATGATGCACTTTACTGTTTAGAACAATTTCAGTCAGCTGGAATTGAAAATATACTTGCTCTTAGGGGCGATAGGGTAGAAGGAAAAGAACCTTGTAATGATTTTGAACATGCCAGTGATTTAATCAAGTTTATAAAAGAATTTGATAAAAATCGAAAAGATAATAAATTCTTTAAGATTTTTGGAGCATGTTATCCTGAACTTCACCCACAGTCACCTTCTGTTTATGAGGATATTGATAATTTAAAAAAGAAAGTTGATTCTGGTGCTACTCATCTTCTTTCACAGTTATTCTTTGATAATGAAAAATTTTATCGTTTTCAGGAAAGATGCCAGATAAAAGGAATCAACGTTCCTATAGAAGCTGGAATTATGCCTGCAACTAATAAAAAATCAATTGAAAGAATGGTAAGCATGACTAATGCCGTTTTGCCTAAAAAATTCACAGATATGATGGAACGCTATGGAGATCATCCTGATGCTATAAGAGATGCAGGTATTGCATACGCTATTGATCAGATTGTAGATCTTGTTACTCATGGTGTTCAGGGAATTCATTTATACACAATGAATAATCCTCTTGTAGCACGAAAAATTTATGAAGCAACACATAACCTTTTTGAAGTGTCACCTATTATAAATTCATAGGGGATGTACTACCCCCTGAACAAAAAAAAAGCTTCACGAAAAAAAACGTGAAGCTTTTTTTTAACTCAAATTATTTTGCAGAAATAACTTTTACATCAAAACAGATATATGAGTTTCCTGGAATTCCAGCCTGAGGAACTCCATAAGAACCGTAAGCTAATTCTGGTGGAATAACCATTTTTCTTGTTTCGCCAACTTTCATTTCCTGTACCATCTGATCAAAACCAGGAATCATCTGTCCACCGGCAGTTTTGAATTCAAGAGGTTCATGTCCCTGTGGATGGAAACCGATTGATGCATCAAAAATTGAACCATCAATTAAATAACCTTTGTAATCAACTGAAACTTTTTTTCCTGCACCTACTGTAGAACCTTTTCCTTCTTTTAACACTTTAAAATAGATTCCGTTAGCAGATTTATCACAACCGTCAATTACTGCAGCCATTTTTTTAGCTTCTCGTTCTTCATTTGCCTTTTTTGCAGCAGCTTTACGTGCATCAAAATCAGCCTGAGTACATTTAAAATTCTGAGCATCTGCACCCTGACGAACAATTGTTAATTTTTTGATTGTATCATTCTGTTTTACTGAATCAACAACATCCTGACCTGTAACAACTTCACCAAAAATTGTGTGCTTATAATTTAACCAGTCTGTAGGAACATGTGTAATAAAGAACTGGCTTCCATTTGTATTTGCACCAGAATTTGCCATAGCAAGTTTTCCTGGTTTATCAAAAATTAAACCTTCTACAAATTCATCTGGGAATTTATATCCTGGACCACCTCTTCCTGTTCCTTCTGGATCTCCACCCTGAATCATAAAATCATTAATTACACGATGGAATTTTAAACCATTATAAAAAGGTTTTCCTTTTGCAGCATCTAAAGTACCTTCAGCAAGTCCTACAAAGTTTGTAACTGTCATTGGAGTTTCTTTGTAAAAAAGGTTTAATACTATTTCACCTTTTTCAGTTTCAAGAATCGCAAATACTCCATCCTTTCCTTCAATTGCACTCATACTAGATCTCCCTGGAGCACAGAAAACACCACTTAAAAGTGTAAGTCCTAAAACTGCTCCTGAAATAATTTTTTTTATTTTCATTTTTTTCCCCTAATTTTCCTAAAACTAAAACTGTTTTAAGAACCAGTTATATACAGCATCCATTCGGGTTGTCATTGAGTCAGTAATCTGACCTTTTATACCAGGAAATTTGACACTGTCTACATCACAGCAGATATAAAATAAAATATCATCGCCGCCATCAACAACCAGAATATTAATTTTCATTAATCCGGGATAAATAGCCTTAAAAGGTCCTAATCCTATAACATCTAAATTAGAAAAAACAGCCAGCATTTCTTTATCTGATTGAGAATAGTTCAGCTTATAGCGACATTCACCAAAGCTGGCATCATCCTGCATACAGTAAGAAACCTGTCCATTTGCATTTCCAGTGTTCTGATCCGCAATCTTTCCACCATCAGGTCCATCAATCATATAAGCTCTTGAATAAAGAACCTGCTGTTTTTTTCTTGTTGATGAATAGTATGTCATTCCTTCCATTTTTGAAACTGAACGACATACTCTGGAAATATCATTCAAAGTAACATCTGATGCAGAAGAATTACTTGCTTTAAGTAAATCCTTTTTACTCATGTAATATAAACTTTCATAAGTAAAAGGATAATTCTTAGGATTCTTCTGAATCATGTTTGCTTTTACATTACTTGAATAACTTGTTTCAGGTAAAAGTTCTAAATTCATAGAACCATCATCATGAATAAGTGATACAACACCTTTTGACATTAATTCATCATAATATTTTGAATTAACAAGATCTTTAACTGCAGCAGGTGTTGCCCAAACTTCCATTGCCAAAAAAGCAGCAACAGTAAAACTGATAAACTTTCTTATTTTTTTCATTAGCGAAGTCCTTTGTAAATAACTCTAACCTGTTTGTATACTCCGTCACCTTCACTTTTTGTTTCAACATCAGGAATATCATTTAGGGTAGTGTGAATTAATCTTCTTTCAAAAGGATTCATAGGTTCAAGTAAAATAGATTTTTTTGAAGAACGTACTTTATCAGCTGTTGTATATGCAAGACGAACTAAAGTTTCTTCACGACGAATTCTGTAATTTTCTGTATCAAGAATTACACGAACTTCTTCATGACCAAGCCTGCCTGCATAAATATTAGCTAAAAGCTGTAATGCATCTAAGTTCTTACCTTTTCTTCCAATCAAAATTGAAGATTTTGATGATTCAAGTTTAATACCTATTTTTTTATCTTCACGATACGAAACAGATACTTTAATATCATAACCCATTTTTTCAATTACAGAAGTAATAAATTCAATTAACTTCTGTTCAAATTCTCCCTGTGGAAGTGGGTCAGCTACAATTCTTGAATGATTTTCTGCATATTCTTTTTCTTCATAAGATTTTACAGATGAATCTTCCAAAGTATGAACTCTGATTTTTACATATCCTTTTTTAAAAATTGAGTTTTTTTGTGTTTCTAAAATTTCAACATCAAACTGATCTCTTTCAAGACCTAATTCATTTGCAGCAATTTCAATTGCTTCTTTTTCTGTTTTACCTTCGTACTCGTAAGTCATTATATCCCTCGATTAAAGTTTTTTATTGTTTTTACTAGATTTTGAAGCAGCTTTCTTTGCCTGAGCTTTTGCTTTTGGAGGAAGCTTCTTGTTTGCATTTTCTTTTGCAGCAGCTAATCCCATTTCTATACGCTTTTTGTTCATTGTGTCATTAATAATTAACTGTTGAACAATTGAGTAAAGAGAACTGATTGTCCAATAGAGTAACAAACCAGATGAAGCATTATAGAACATGAAGAAGAACAAAAGTGGCATACCATACATCATGAACTTCATATAACCTTGAGTTGCACCCTGTCCACCGGCTGGCTGTCCAAACTGTGTAACCCTGGCAGAAATAATCTGAACTGCAACATAAATGACAGGTAAAATACGAATCTGATTACCAATAAGTGGAATATTAAATTTTAAAGTATAAACACTATCACCTGAAGCCAAATCTGGAATCCAGCCAGGAATAAACATTGCTCCACGGAATTCAAAACAGTTATTGAACATGTAGAACATTGCCATTAACAAAATGAACTGTAAAATCATTGGAAGACATCCGCTTGCAGGATTGTAGCCAGCTTCTTTATAAAGCTTTTGTGTTTCCATCTGCATTTTCTGCTGATCATTTTTGTATTTTTCCTGAATTACCTTCAATTTAGGCTGTAATTCCTGCATTTTCAAAGTACCTAAAGACTGTTTTTTAGAAAGTGGGAATAAGGCAGTTTTAATCAAAAGTGTTAAGATGATGATACAAATACCCAGGTTTGGAATAATTTTATACATCTGTAAAAGAATCCACTTTAAGATATTTTCCAGCCAGTTTAACCAGTCATTCTGCAGACATTGAGTTAATTTGTAACCACTAATTCCCCATCCGTTGTTTTCAGCAACGTTATAGCGTTTAAGATCTTTTTCAACACGAGGACCAAAATACATATAATATGTATCCTGAATATCTTTACCAGCAAAAGCATTTCTTTCAAAAAGTGCCTGTGCATTCTGATAATTATTTACTTCTGTTTTTGTTGAATAATAAGCTTTATTTAAAATTTCACTATTTGTTGGAATTACAAGTTCAACGAAATATTTTCCAGCCATACCAGCCCAAATAAAATCTTTGTCATAATCTTTAAACTGATTTGCTACTGTATTGATTTTTTTATATTTATTTCCGTTATATGCCAGGAACTGACGTGTTTCATAACGGTCTCTTTTAGGATTGTAATGAGGACCCATCTGAGGTGAAGTTCTTAATGTATATGCAATTGGATTTTCACCAAAAAGTTCTTCTTCATCACTGTGAATAAGAACATCAAGCTTGAACATATATTCACCTGGCATAAAACTATATTTTTTACCAAGTGTAAATTTCTTTCCGTCTTTTATAAATGATTTCTTAAAAATATAAGTATAATCATCAATCTTCTGAGTCTCAAAAACTTCATTGATGATTTTAGTATTTACATCACCTAAAGCTACAGAACAAGTTCTATTAAAATCACTGATATTATCAGAAATCTGAATATCATTTCCTGTATCTGTATCTTTATGACCAATAAGCTCATAACTTAAGATGTCTCCACCTTTATTTGTAAGAACAACTTTAACTTTATCAGTTGTAATTGTATAAACTTCTTCATCAAAATTTTCAGAATTATTTACTGATAATAATTTTGAATTTTCATCAAAATCAGCATTACTTAAAGCATCAGATAAATCTTTTACTTCTTTAGTTTCTTCTACAACTTCTGTTGATTCAACATTATTTCCTGTATTTCTTGGAAAAAGTATTGGCTGAACAACAAAAGCAACAATTACAACTACAGTAGAAAGGACAATAGCCCATATTGTATTCTTATCCACTTTTATCTCCTGATTGAAGCTTATAACTTCATAATTTTAAAATTAAATTCATGGTACGGGATCATATCCGCCTTCATGAAAAGGATTACATTTGAGAATACGCTTTATTGATAAAAAAAGGCCCTTACCAGGTCCATATTTTTTGATTGCTTCAAGCGCATAGGCAGAACACGTTGGCGTAAATCTGCAACATGGCCGATGCAAAGGAGAAATACAAAATTGATAAGCACGTATCAGAAAACAGAAAAATTTAGTTAAACAATTTTTCAAAAATCTAATCATAGATTAATCCCTGATTAAACCTGCCTTTTCATACAATTTACGAATTTGATCACATCGCGAGTGGAACGAATCATTTCCGGGATATATTAGAATTAACATATCATATCCGGTGTTCAGATGTGATTTAAATAATCGATAGACTTCTCGGCTGTATCTTTTTGATAAGTTCCTTTCAACCGCGTTACCGTAGCCACGAATCAAAGGAAAACCAACTCTGTTCATTCCAAGTCCATTTTCTAAATAATAGAGTTTTGCACCTGGAATACTTATCTTGATTCCATTTTTAAACAGTTTCTTAAAATCAGCAGGATTTTTTATCCGTTCTTCACGTTTAAAAAATCCTGTTTTTATTGACTCTGTTTCCATCCCTAGAATTAGTACTTCTTCTTTTCGTCACAAACAGAAAGTTTTGCACGACCCTTAGCACGTCTTCTAGCTAAAATTTTACGACCACCTTTTGTAGCCATACGAGCTCTGAATCCGAATTTTCTATTGCGCTTTGTTTTACTTGGTTGGTATGTTCTTTTCATAGAACTAGCTCCTTATATAATTAAAAATAATATTCCGACCTTAATGATACAATTAAGAATAGTAATGTAATTTATCATTATTTTTTAGTGTTGGTCAACATTCCTATTCAATTCATTTTTTATATTTTCAAATTTTGCCAGTAATTCAGGAGGCAAATTATTAGTATTATCGTCATTTTTAAATTTATTTTTAGATAATTTTTCCAGTTCAATTTCCTGTTGTTCTATTTTAGCCTGCATTTCACTCTGAGATTTTTTTAAGCATTGCTCATAAGTATCATTTAGTTTTGCAGAACTTCCTGCTACTCTGAAAGCAAGTGTATTAATTGTTAAATCAGGAAGATTCCATTTTAATCCTTTCAGAATAAATTTCTGATACATTTTTAAATATTGTATCCATCCGGAATGATTTGCTTCCACAAGTAGAACACCATTTTTTAAATCTATTACTTTAGAGTTTCCAGCCAGTCTTTCTCCAATACATATTTCATCATCTTCAGAATCTTCTTTTTTTCCAATTTTTGAAACAACTCTTTTCCAAATTGAAGGAAGTTCTTTACCTGCTAAAGGAGTGAGATTCATTACAAAATCCATCATTTCTGATGCTGAAGAAACGTTCATATCATTCATACCATTCTCCTTTATTTATTTTATATACTCTTGTTGTATCATGCATGTATCTTTCATAAGGTTCACCTGGAAGAAAAGTACAAAACAACTGTTCATAATCAGGAAGCAACGCAGTTAATTTTGCTCTTTTATCAGGATCTAATTCCAAAAGAACATCATCCATAAGTAAAACAGGCTTTAAATTTGTACTTCGAGAATAAAACACTGCCTGAGCAACTCTAAGAACCAATGATACTAAACGACATTGTCCAGTAGATGCTGTAGGAATAAAAAGTTTTCTGTCTTTTACAAAATTTATTCTGTCTCTATGAGGACCAGACATTGTGGTTTCCTGAATTTTATCATTATCTCTTTTTGAATAAAGAATATTTATTACATCCTGCAGAGTCAAATTTCTATTTTCATTTTCAACTTTCCATGAAGGACCATAAGAAATTGAAACTCCATCAATTCCAGTAACTTCTTCAAAAATTTTTCCAAAAATCTGATTAAACTGAAAAATTGCAATTTTTCTTTTTTCCTGAATAAAAAGTCCGTATTGAGCCAGCTGAGAATCAAAAATATCCAGCATTTCATATTCATGATTTTTTAAAACTGTATTTCTGCTTTTTAATATTTTCTTATAATTTCTTAAATCGTCTATATAAACAGAATCATATAAAGTCAGTGACTGATCTATAAAAAAACGTCTACATTCAGGTTCACCTGTTGCAAATTTTATATCATCATGACAAAACAAAATACATGGAATTGTATTTATAAGCTCTTTTCTGTCATGAATTTTTTTCCCGTTTTTTTCAATCCTTTTTTTTCCGTCTTCGTAAATAATTGAGATTTTCTGAGTGTCATCATCTTTTCTGTTGTACAAGGAATTTATACTGAAATTCTGCTGACCATTTTTTACAATTTGAGAATCAACGTGGGTTCTGAAACTTATTCCATAAGCAGAGTAATATAGAGATTCAAGTATATTACTTTTTCCCTGACCATTTTCTCCAACAAAATAAACTTCCTTGTTAGAAAGATCTATAGTATCGTTTTTGAGATTTCTAAAATTATAAAATGTTTGATATAAAAACGCCATGCGTATAAAAAAGCTTATACACTAATAGTTCATTGGCATAATTACATGGATATAATCTCCGGCAGGATCTCCATGCATGATTACAGCTTTTGTAATTGTAGCTTCATCACCAACTTGATTTTCATTTACATTAAAATCAAAAACTACATTTTCAGAATCAATAACTTTAAGAGGATCAGTTACATAAGTAAAATTCAAAGCCATTGAAATATTCTGACCTTCATAACGACATGGAATAATTTCATCTGCAGAACCACTATCTGATTCAGGAGAAATAAGTCGTAATTCACCTGAAGAAATCTTAAATATAATTCTGCTTACTTTTTTATCAACCATGATTGTAGTACGTTTTAAAGCCGCATCTAAATCTGCCTTGTTTACCATAATTGACTGAGTTAATCCTTCAGGAATTACCTTTGTATAATTAGGGAACTGACCATCTATAAGTACACTAGAAAATTCAAAGTTTCCAAATTTTACAAATAAAGATTTTTCTATTACTGAAACCTGAATATTACCTTCATCAGGTGCATTTTTTAAAATACATGACAATATTTTTGTTGGAATAATTGCAGGTGTAAAATCAGGAATACCTGCAGCAGATTTATTTACACAAGAAAGTCTTCTTCCGTCAGTTGCTACCATTGTTAAAGTATCACCATTTTTTAAGAAGTAAACACCTGTCATAAAATATCTGTTTCTATCATCTGAAACTGCAAACATTGTATGTTTAATCATTTCTTTAAAATCTTTTGAACCAATTTCAAAGAAAGGAATATTTTCAGAACTTCCTATTTCAGGAAATTTATCACTTGTCTGACTTTTTAATTTAGCTGTAAACCTTTTTGCAATTGGTTTGATTACAACTTCTATATCTTTTTGATCAAATTCTACATCACCAGAAGGAAGCTGTGAAAGAATACCCATAAATTTATCACAGAAGATTGTTGTTCTACCTTCTTCCTGAATATCAACTGGCATTGTAGTTGTAAATTTTACAGTAGAATCAGTTGCTTTTATTGTAAGGGCATCATTTTCTGCAATAACCAGGATATTAGAAAGAATAGAAACAGGACTTTTATTAGTAATAATTTCCTGTGCAACTGTAATTTCCTTTATCATTGCATCTCTGTCAAATGTAAATTTCATTTTTTTTAACTCCCATAAAAAGTCAAGAAGATTGTTTCAACAATCGACTGACTTTTTTAAGCTGTTCCGTAATGTAATGAGGGACAGCAGTTCAATAATAAGTTTGCAACGCAAACTTTAGGTAAGATAAAGCCGCGCTATTTTAGCGGTTTTATCTTACACCTCCTTTTTTTGGTATATAGAAAAAGACTTATTAAAATTCTTTTTATTAAATAAATCTTGTTTTCACAAAATTCTATGTTTTTATACATTATTAAATTCTTGTAAATTTAGTAGTAATAATAATAGAGTATGTGAATTCTGTGCATAAACTATTTAAATCCTTATATTTTAAAGATTTAAAATGTGTAAATTCTGTTGAATTGAATTCACAAGTTATACACTATTCCACATTTTACTCAATAATTACTAAATTATCCACAAGTATATAACAACTTATCCACAATATTTACCTCTTGAAATCTTTTATTTCTCTTATGAAAAGTTGAATTTTTGAATCCAGAGAAGGATCTACTTTTATTTGATCTTCAATCTTTTCATAGGCATGCATTATTGTTGAATGGTCTTTATTAAATTCATTTCCAAGTTCCATATAAGACATTTCTGTAAGTTGACGGGCAATATAAATTGCAATCTGACGAGGAACAACAAATTTTTTATCCCGTTTTTTGCCTTTTAAATCTGGAACAGAAATCTGATAGTTGTCTGCAATTACTTTAGCAATAGTATCCAGAGAAATATTTTCTGCAGAATTTGAAGTTATGATATCTCTAAGCTGGTTTTTAGCTACTTCCAGTGTTAAAGGTTTATTTGTTAAATCTGCAAATCCAACAATTTTGTTTAAAGCACCTTCAAGTTCACGGACATTTGTTTCAATATTTTTTGCAATATATTCAACAATTTCTCTATCAATATTTTTTCCCTTTAGTTCCAGTTTTTTCTGTAGAATTGCACAACGGGTTTCATAATCTGGAGTTGAAATATCAATAGTTAATCCATTTGAAAGTCTGCTTACCAAACGGTCAGCCATATTTTTTGTTTCTTTAATAGGTCTATCACATGTAAAAACCATCTGAGCTTTTTTGGTGAACAAAGCATTGAATGTATAGAACAGTTCTTCCTGTGTCTGAATTTTATTTTCAAGGAAGTGAATATCATCAAGTAATAAAACATCCAGATTTCTATATTTGTTTTTAAATTCCTGTGTTTTTTTATTTCTGATTGAATCTGTAAATTCATTTGTAAAATCTTCAGCAGATATATAGCAGATTTTTAATTTAGAATTCTGATTATAAATGTAATTACCAATTGATTGCATTAAATGAGTTTTTCCTAAACCTGATCCACCGTAAAATAAAATAGGATTATTTTCTTTTCCAGGTTCCTTAGAAACTGCAAGGGCAGCATTATATGCATACATAGAATTATCACCAGGAATAAAGGTATCAAAAGTATACATATCATTTAAATCCGGATGACTTTTCTTTACTTTTTTCTGAACAGGTTTAAATTCTTCAACTGCTTCATAATTTATGTTTTCTTTTTCAAGTTCAATATTTGTGTTTACAACAGGTGCAGGTTCATCATTTTTTTCAGATGAACTTACAATACATTCTAAGCTGATAGAATTTTGACCTGTTATTTCTCTTATTTTATTTTGAATAATTTCTAAAGAACCTCTTTTTGTAACCTGGTTTTTCATAAAAGGAGAATTTACAGATGCAGTAATAGTATGTCCGTCATCTCCAACATAATTTATGTTAAAGTTAAAAACAAATTCTGTTTCTTTTCCATTTTTTATATATTCATTTTTTAGTTCTTCTAAAGCATAGTCCCATGCTTCTTTATATAAATTTTCTGACATAAACTTTATTATCCTAGACTTAAACTTTTTCTTCAAGAGAATTTAGTATCTTTAATAGGGCAAACGCATTATAAATGCTTTTCCGTAATGTTGGTGCGAAGGAGCGGGGCGTGGTTCAAAAACACTCTTTTTGTGGCTGCTGCGAAGCGGCAGTTCAATAGTTTCTATACCAC
>JALEPQ010000123.1 GCA_022768685.1 Spirochaetia bacterium | reverse complement strand
GTGCATAATTTTTTGTAAAATTGTTTGATGACCAGGTTTTAAAAAGTTTTACTTTTGTTGTATTTTGTGGCATAATATTTTTATTAATTGTGTGTGTATAACACAAAAAGGAGTTTTTATGAAAAAGTTAGCGAAAGTATTTGCTATGGTAGCAGGATTATCTGCTATGTTGTCTTTAAGTTCTTGTGTCCTAACAGTAAAAACATTTGCTGGTAATAGCGTAAAAATTGTAAATGACACAGCTTTTAACGTTAAAGTGGAATATGCCTCAGGTGCTGCTTGGGAAGGTGAACAAAAGGAAACATTTGTTTCTGCTGGAGATGAAGCAAAAATTAACTGTTCAGCATTCTGGCCACTTGCTATTATTAATACTACAGATAATACAGAAGCAGTAATTGATTCAGTTTCACCATACAAGGGAACTATAAAAGTAAGTAAATTGGAATTTAAGACTTCAGATGGTTCTACAGGTGGCTTGCCAACAGGTGGTGATACAGGTGGTAATACTACAGGTGGCTTGACATCAGGTAGTGGATTTGAAGATGATATTTCGTATACAGTTTGTTTTACAGATGGATCTTCAATGCAAGCGTATGGATCTTATTTAAATACGTTAGGTTTAGTAGCAGGAACAGATTATCAAATTTCAGGTACAAAAGTAATACTTACTCCTTCAGGTGATCCTAAAGTTCGCTAATCACCATATAAGATTGTCAGTTTCAATTTGATAATCTCATTACATTTTTTTTTAATAATTCAAAGCACTTTCCTCCGGGAAGGTGCTTTTTTTTTACAAATTTCACTTGGCCCGAGAATTGAATAGGCTGCGAAGCAGAGTGCGCCAGTTTTGTAAAAACTGGATAGCAGCTTTGCTGCGTAGAGCACCGCGCGTTAGCAAGCTATGAAATGCGAGTTGGTGCTAGGACTGGCCTAAAAATTACCCGCAATTACAAATTACGCATTACGCATTACGCATTACGCATTACGCATTAAATATACATATTTATACAATTATTGTGCATTTTTATTCATTTCACTATAATCAACTCAATATATCGTAATCACTAGGAATGTAAAAATTATGATCGTAATGAAATTTGGCGGCTCTTCTGTCGCAAATGCAGAAAGAATTAAGCATGTTGCTTCTATTATTAAGGCTTATCAGGAAAAACGTCCTGCAGTAGTTTTATCGGCAATGGGTGATACAACAGATCATCTTCTTGAAGCTGCAGATAAAGCGGTAGAAGGAATTGTAGATGTAGCTGGAGTTGCAAAACTTCATGAAGATACAGCTGCAGAACTTGGGGTGAATATTGATACAATTAAAGCTTTACTTGATGAATTAAAACAGCTTTTAACTGGTATCTCAATGCTTAAAGAAGTAAGTAAACGTTCTCGTGATTATCTTGTTTCCTTTGGTGAAAGAATGTCTGTTCGTATGATGGCAGCTTATCTTGAAAAAGAAGGTATTCCTGCTCAGTTCTACGATGCCTGGGATATTGGTTTTGTTTCTGATTCTAACTTTATGTCAGCTGAACTTCTTGATGAAGTCTGGCAAACAATTCCTGCATATTTGAATGCTTACAAAAATGGTGATTCAAATGCAATTCCTATTGTAACTGGTTTTATTGCAAAAGATAAAAAAGGCAACATTACAACATTAGGTCGTGGTGGTTCAGACTTAACTGCAACTATGATTGGTGCTGCAATGGATGCAGAAGAAGTTCAGACCTGGAAAGATGTGGACGGTATTCTTACAACAGATCCTCGTGTGGTAAAAGAAGCTAAACCTGTACCAGAAGTTACTTATGAAGAAGCACAGGAACTTGCCATGTTTGGAGCTCAGGTTCTTCATCCTCGTTCTATGGTTCCTGTTCGTAAAAGTGGAACTCCTGTACGGGTAAAGAATTCATATAATATTACAAGTCCTGGTTCGATTATTGTAGAAAAACATTCCGGCAAAGTTCCTCCGGTTTGTGCCATTACAACTGTAAAGCACATTCAGGTAATTGATATTGTTTCTTCAAGAATGCTGGGTGCCTGTGGTTTCCTTGCTCACGTTTTCAACAATTTCTTAAAGTGGAATATTAGTATTGATGTAATTGCCACTTCTGAAGTTTCTGTTTCTCTTACTGTAAATACAAAACAGGATTTAACAGGTTTAATTAAAGATTTGGAAGAAGCTAGTCAGGTTACTGTAAAAAAAGACAGAGCCATTGTTACAATAATTTGTGATGCTGCACATTCTTCTGCTATTCTTGCTTCTGGTTTTGATGCTCTTGCTGATGAAGGAATCAACGTTCAGATGATTTCTCAGGGTGCCTCAAAAGTTAATATCAGTATGATTGTAAATGATGAGGAAGCAGAAAAAGCCGTAAAGATTTTACATAAGGCATTTTTTTAATGTTTAATTATTAATGTTGTCTGTAAAATTTTAGATAATATTCAAAAAATTGTTCTTTTATTTTTTCCCTACGGATTCTTAAGACGGTAGCCTTAAGCGCAGGCGCGAAAAGAAAAGGGGCATGGGGAAAGGAAAAACTATGACTGCACCGAATGGTTTGTCCTTTCCCTATAAAAGGCAGTCTGGGCGCAGCCCAGTATTAAGGAGTTATATGAAAATTGCATTAGTTGGGTATGGAAAAATGGGTCACATGATTGAACAGTGTGCCCTTAGAGATGGTCACGAAGTTGTAGCTACAATAGATGTTATGGCTGAGGATGCTCAGTATAAAGTTGCTGCTGGAGATACAGATGCTATTGTTCGTGCTGTAAAATCTTCCGGGGCAGAAGGAATTATTGAATTTACACATCCAAAAGCTGTTATGGCAAATATAAAAGCCTTAATTCCGCTTGGTTTACCAGTTGTTGTAGGAACTACAGGCTGGAATGATAAACATGAAGAAATTGCTGCACTTTGTAAAGAAGTTGGCGGAACATGTATGACAGCCGGTAATTTTTCAATTGGCGTAAATATGTTCTATAAAATTGTAGAAGAAGCTGCAAAAATTCTGGCTGAATATCCAGAATATGATGTTGCAACTTGGGAAGCTCACCATAATCAGAAAGCAGATTCTCCTTCTGGAACTGCCCTTGAAATTGCAAGACGTGTTATGAACGGAAATCCATCTAAAACAGAAATGATTTTTGATGCATTTCATGACCGCCCTCAGGCAAATCAGCTTCATGTTTCTTCAACTCGCTGTGGTAATATTCCAGGAACACATAAAGTTTTCTTTGATGGAACTGCAGATACAATTGAATTAACTCATACTGCCCGCAGCCGTGAAGGTTTTGCTGTAGGAGCTGTAAAATGCCTTGCAAAACTTGACAGTGCCTTAAAAACTGGAAAGCTGGCTAAAGGCAATTTATATGGCTGGGATGATTTGTTTAATTAGTAGAATAATCTGGCTAAATAAAAATAAATACACATGCAGAGCAAACTAAAGCCTGGGAAACAAGAAGCAGAATCTGTTTTATTAGTTTTCCGTGCTTTAGTTTTAATTTTTTAACGTCCATTAAGTGGAATGTTGTGTAAATCTGAGAAAAAATAGCGCCACAGAAAAGTAAAATAGAATAAATTCTAAAATCAAAAATTAAAGTCAGTAAACTTACATAAGAAAAATGAGTAAGTACCAGCTCAATAAATCCGCAGGTAATGTAAAAAACAGGTTTCTGATGTTTTATGAATAAAGATAAACCTGCAGTTATTGCAGCTGAAACTGCTATAGCTGGAATTGCAAACCATTGTGAAATATGATTCAAATAGAAAATGGAACTGAATAGAAATATAAAAACACCTGCAGAAAGTCCATACATGGCTTTTCCTATTGTTAGAAATAAGTTTTTTTCACTTAGTTCCTGTAAAATTTTACCTGCTGTACATAAAACAAAAGAAAGAATAAGAAAAAATATAATGTGAATAGAATCTGGTATGTAATTAATTAGTACAGAAACTGTTGTTCCTGCCATTATGGGAATAGGCGCGCAGGCAAATGCTTTTGTAAGAATTACTTTTTTATTAAAATAGAAGATTGTATATAAGGTAAGGGAAATAATAAACAACCCTGTAAAAATCCAGCTGAAATTATTCATGATTCACATTTTACTGTTTTTTTAAGATTAGTAAACCGATTTGTAACAGGGCAAACGCATTATAAATGCTTTTCCGTAATGTTGGTGCGAAGGAGCGGGGCGTGGTTCAAAAACACTCTTTTTGTGGCTGCTGCGAAGCGGCAGTTCAATAGTTTCTATACCACAAAAAGCGTGTAGCG
>JALEPQ010000155.1 GCA_022768685.1 Spirochaetia bacterium | reverse complement strand
CCCTTCTAATAGCCTCTACGGGAGTCGAACCCGTCTTTTCTCTTCTTTATAGTAAAGACTAAAAACTTCATTTGAAGTTTTTTTAACGTCTTTTCTATTTTCGAGCTTGAGATATCCCTCACCAGCCGATATTTTTTTATGTCTGCTTTCCGCTCTTCGAATATCGGCTTTTAAGCTAATTTAAAAAAAAAGACTTCTCTTAGAGAAGTCTTTTCAGATAGCCTCTACGGGAGTCGAACCCGTCTTTTCTCTCTTTTATAGTAAAGACTAAAAACTTCATTTGAAGTTTTTTTAACGTCTTTTCTATTTTCGAGCTTGAGATGTCCCTCACCAGCCGATATTTTTTTCTGTCTGCTTTCCGCTCTTCGAATATCGGCTTTTATGCTGATATAAAAAAGGTGCTGTCCCATACTTTTGGGACAGCACCTTTCTAATAGCCTCTACGGGAGTCGAACCCGTCTTTAGACCTTGAGAGGGTCCCGAACTAGCCGATATTCGAAGAGGCCAAAACGTAAAAAATGTAAAAAAAAAGCTGAACCGTTTTACCAGTTCAGCTTTAGTTCCCCAAGGAGGATTCGAACCCCCACAGTCAGAACCAGAATCTGAAGTGCTACCATTACACAATCGGGGAATAAGTGCTAAGTGAGTATTAATATATCAATTAACACTCACAGTGTCAACAGTCTAAATAAAGAAATCTTAAAATTTATTTACTTTTTTTTGTTGTTTTAGCAGCCTTTGATGTTGGCTTTTTTGATACAGGCTTATCTTTTGGTACGTTTGTATCAACTACAGAGTTATCATCATTTGCTAATTCAGAACGAACATATTTATCAGCCTTCCAGTCATTAATCCATTTTCCACTTTCAAGTAAATATCTGAACTGATATTCTTTATTAGTTTCAAGCTGTTTTTTTAATGAGAAAGAACCATCTGGATCTTTCTTCATAGGAAGAGATGTTTCATCCCAACTATTAAATTCTCCTACTAAATATACTTTAGACGATCCTTCTGCTGCCTGTGGGTTTACTGTAAAAACAACTGTACATTTTTTTCCATCTGCTGAAAAAGTTTTCTTAAGTGACATAAAAAACCTCCGTATCACAATTTTATGATATAAACATCATAAACTAATAAAATCTTTTCTTCAATACTTGTTTCTATGCAACATTACGTTCTGCAAGTTTTATGATAAGAGGATAAATACAGGTAATCCAAAGCATTACAACCAGATACTTAATCAAATGGCCGATATGGGCACCAGCACCTGTAATTTTTAAAATAAAAGGCATTACCACAAGATATATAAGACCTGTAGAAACAGCTCCTGCAATTCCTCGAACTATTTTTCGTTTTTTAGAAACATCTAATCTGAAATTAATTAAACGTTTTTCAATCAACCAGCCGATTAAAAATCCTGCAAACAGACCTTCTCCAGTATAACAGTCTGTAATCATTTTATATGGTTCAACAAGAACATTTCCATTTGCATCCATATCGATTGGGTAAGATTTTAATTCAAAGTAGAACATACATCCCACAGAAAGTACCAGACCAACCAATACAAAAAGCCAGTCAAAGTTATCATGTTTTTCTTCTTCACGTACAAGAAAAATATTAATGCTTAAAATAAACGAACAACAGCAGATGGCACCAAGAACATCAGCTGGAGTATGAGCCCCAAGCCAGTTACGAGCAAAAGCTACCAGAAGAATTAAAATTGTACATAAAACTATAACCCACTTTCTCTTTCTCTGCCAGACAGCTGTACTTTCCAATACGGAGGCAGCTATAGTTGTATGTCCACTTGGATAAGAATATCCGGTTGCAGATTTTACAGCCTGTGGTGCCAGATAAAGACGAGAATCCCGAATCCATGGACGATAGACACATGCAGTATTCTTTATTATCTGGTTAAAGAAATATGAACCACTGTAGTTCAATAGCATCCAGCTGCCCATTTTTTTATCACAGCACCAGAATACAATTGCAGGTAAAATAATTAATCCTGAAACAAGACCTTCAGAAATAAAAACAAAGAAATAATTAAAAAATGAAGGAGCACTTTCCCTTATATTTTGTAAAAACAATAAATAATTCATAACAACATTTTATCAATTATTTGAATAAATGCATTACTTTTTTTCAAACTTCTGTCCGCAATTAACGGAATTTCCTGAAGAAGATAGTCTCCTAAAAGAATCTTTATTGAACCATAAGACTGCCCTGCAACAACTGAGCCAAAAATATAATCTGGTACATTTTCAACAACACTTACATAAGTAAGATTTTCTGCAAGAGATTCTCCTTTCATAAAAGGTACAGTCACACATTCAGGAAAATAGGCAGGAACCAGATTCACAGCTTTTTTTGCAGATCCATAAGTTTTTACAAAATAGGGATGATTATACACAAACAGGGAATAATCTGAAAACGAAGAAAAAGCCCATTCCATCAATTCAGTTCCATCATGAATTCTTCCAGACTGCCCTTCTGACACGTTTTTTCCAGGACCTTTCATTGTTACAGATAAAAATCTCATTCCATTTCTTTTTGCCGTTAAAGCCAGATTATATCCACTTTCATCAATGTAACCTGTTTTTAAACCGTCACATCCATCAAGTTTTCCCAGCAGGGGATTTGTATTCTTCTGAGTAATTGGCATTGTTATATGGCGAGGTAATCCCTGTGAAAAATCCTGATTTTCAATCATATCACCTGGAGCAAGATTTTCTTTTTTAGGATATGTAAAACTTGAAACTGAATGAAATTTTTCCAGAGAATCAGGATGCTGATTTAAATAAACACAACAAAATTCAGCCATTTCTTTAGCTGTAGTTGTATTTTCTTCACTGTAACCGGAACTTTCCACAAAATGAGTATTTTTTAACCCCAGATCAAATGCAACCTGATTCATCCGTTCCACAAAAGATTCCATACTTCCACAAACAGTATAAGCAAGTGCATAAGCTGCATCATTTCCAGAACAAACGGAAAGTCCAAGCAGCAGTTCTTCCAAAGTAACAATTTGACCTTCCCCTAAAAACATCAAGGAAGAATGAGGTGGCATATTGCAAGCCCAACTTTCAGGCGGAAGAGGAATAATCTGATCATAAGAAAGATTTCCTGCAGCAACTTCTTCATCCACAACATACATAGCAAAAAGTTTTGTCATACTTGCCGGAGGAATTACTTCTTCCGCATTTTTTTCATAAAGGATATTTCCATTTGCAGTATCTATTAAAATCGCAGACTCAGCTTTTACATCCAGTTCTGCTGGAACTAATTCATAAGGAAGATTCTGTAAAGTTTCATAGAATGCAGAATATTTTGCCAGCATCTGATTTTGAAGTTCATAAGTCTGCTCTACAGAAAGTTCTGGAGCTTCTGAAATTTTCTTAAATTCTATTTTTCTGATGCCAAAAGTAAGTGCAAAAATCAGAATAAGGGCACCTGCAAATATTGAAGAAAGTTTAATACAAAGTTCATAAATTTTTTTCTGATTTTTCATAACACCACCTGAAGTAAAAATATCATTTACATCAAGTAAAGGCAATTATTAGCCAGGGCTTCCGCATTATTGCGCGGTTTTGAATCACGCAACCGTGACTGGGAGCCAAAAAATCGGATTTTTGTTTATAATGCG
>JALEPQ010000108.1 GCA_022768685.1 Spirochaetia bacterium | reverse complement strand
GGCAAACGCATTATAAACAAAAATCCGATTTTTTGGCTCCCAGTCACGGTTACGTGATTCAAAACCGCGCAATAATGCGCTACACGCTTTTTGTGGTATAGAAACTATTGAACTGCCGCTTCGCAGCAGCCACAAAAAGAGCCTTTTTGAACCACGCCCCGCTCCTTCGCACCAACATTACGGAAAAGCGTTTATAATGCGGAAACCCTGTGGCACTATTCATTTTAACTTGAGTTTTTTTGTAAAATCAATTTTATGTTTAATTTTCAAAAAAATCGAATTTCGGGTTAATTAATAAACAGAAACCGTAAAATACATCCAGATGCATTCAGAATCTTCTAATTTAAATATATGATGCATAATTCCCATAGATCTTATCTGGTTATGATATTTTCGTTTATAAAAAAAGATTTTTGTTTCGGAAATTCCAGAAAATTCGCTTAATATCCTCTGTCGGCTCATAAAATTTCTGTAGGAATCTTTATATTCAGGAGAAATATATTTTTCGGCCAGAAGATTTACAGCTCCATCAAATTCCTTGGCATCAATTTTAGTTTCGTTGCACCAGTCATTTGAACCGTTTATTTCTACAAAAGTATTTTCGGTTAGATTTACAATAAAAGAATACAAAGGTGGCCTTAAAGCAGCAGACTTAAAATTACTAACATATTGATTTAAGTGATCAAAATTGTCTTCGTTTTTGCTAAACTTCATATTTCCAAGTAATTCTTCAAACATATCTTTTGGAAGAGGTTTTGAAAAATAATAGCCCTGAATACTGTCGCAGCCAATATTTTTTAAGAAAGCAACCTGTCGTTCATTTTCTACACCTTCTGCGGTTACATGCATACCAAGTTCTTTTGCAAGTAAAATTGTATGTTCCAGCAGGCGGTCTCCTCCAAAATTGCCAATAAAATCAATAAGGCTTTTATCAAGTTTGAGTGTATCAAAATGCATGAGATTTAAAGAAGCCAGAGAAGAATAACCGGAGCCAAAATCATCCATGTGAAGTTTAAAACCAGCCATATAAAATTTATTTGCAATTTCTTTAATTTCATTATTTGTAATTGCGGCTGTTTCTGTAATTTCTATTGGAAGATAACTTTTATCAATTCCTATTTCTTCTGAAATATTTTTATAAATATTTACTATATTCTCGTAATATAAACTTACTCTGGAAAGATTTATAGAAACAGGACAAATATCTTTTCCTAAACAGAGCCATTCATTTAACTGCCAGCAGACATTTCTAAAAATATATTCATCAAACTGGCGAATCATTCCATTTTTTTCAAAGAGAGGAATAAAATCTCCTGGGAAAATAATAGAACCGTCGGCTTTAACCCAGCGAACAAGAGCTTCTGCCCCAACCAGTTTTCGGGTAACAGGATTATATTTTGGCTGATACCAGATTTTAAATTCTTTTTTAGCCAGAGATTCATCAAATGAATCTACAATACTTTTTTCTTTAATTAATTTTACAGTATCTTCATAGTCAAAAAAGGCATAGTTACAATTTTGCTGATTTTTTGCATTTTTCTTTGCAGCTACCGATTCACTATAAGCAAGTTCAATCTTTTTTCCTGGCTGCCACTTAGAAACTCCAAAATAAGGCTGAATAAGTGGAACTTCCATTTCGCTTGAAATAAAAGAAAAAGCAAGGTTTATATTTTTTAATTTTCTTATAATAACTTTTTCGTCGTAAGTTGGAATAAAAATAATAAACTGGTCTGCATTTATATGACCTGCTATATCATTTTTATCAAAATCTAGAGCCTTTACCAGGGCATCCCAAATAGATTTTATTACCAAATCCCCTTTTACAATTCCACTCACAGCATTTATGATTTTAAATGAATAAATATCCAGAGAAACTATTGAACCTGGACGATTAAAAAGTCTTAATGTCTCTTTAAATTTTATATAGTTATATCCATTAGTTATAGGGTCAAAGTAGGCATATTGTTCAAGTTTTTTTTGATAGGCTTTTTCGAGTTTTAATTGAACTTCACTTTCGTCCTTTAATATACAAAGAGCCCTTATATCACCATCATTTGATTGAGTTAGAATAAATTTGTGAAGGGCAAAGAATTTACGACCAGTTTCAAATTCTGTCCAAAACTGAATTGAATAATCTTTTTTTCCCTGTTTAAAGAACTGAAGAAGTTTTTCACGAATATTATTAAAATCTACACACTGTTGTTCATCTTCTTTTATTATAACTTTTTCGACATATTTTTCTATGTAGAGGGAGAATTTACAAGGGGCTTTTAATCCTACCATTTCTAGAGCCGAATAATATTTTCCATCAACAGTTTTATAAAAAAAATCATTAGGAATAATATCTTTACTTAAATCACATTCAAAAAAAGTAATGGCATCAGAAATCAAGGCTTCACGATATTGAATTTCTTCTTGCAATGCTTGCTTTAAGTTGCTTATTATTATTTCACTATTTTCAATATTATCACTCATAAATCAACCAAAACTAATGATAACACCTTTTAAGAGATTTACAATACGATTTTTGATAAGATTTTTTTTAATTATAGACAGGAAAGATTAAAAAAAAGATCAGGACATAAAAAAAAAGGAGACTCCTAAGAATCTCCTTTTTACCGCTTTTTTATGTGCGGCGAACAAGACTTGAACTTGCACGGCTTATCACCACAAGGACCTCAACCTTGCTTGTCTACCAGTTCCAACATCGCCGCAAAAAGTAACATTAATATACCAAATTAAGAAATTTTAGTCAATAGCAAAATTTAGTAATTTCAGGGCAAACGCATTATAAACAAAAATCCGATTTTTTTGCTCCCAGTCACGGTTGCGTGATTCAAAACCGCGCAATAATGCGCTACACGCTTTTTGTGGTATAGAAACTATTGAACTGCCGATTCGCAGCAGCCACAAAAAGAGTGTTTTTGAACCACGCCCCGCTCCTTCGCACCAACATTACGGAAAAGCATTTATAATGCGTTTGCCCTGATGGTATTAATACTTGTGTTATAATTTGTTATAAGTTTGCTTTAATTAAATGAAGAAATTATAATATAATTGTGTCATAAAAGAGGTGGTGTAAGATAAAACCGATAAAATCGCTAAAATAGTGTGGCTTTATCTTACCCAAAGTTTGCATGGGAGGTGTAAAAGATATCATGCTTGAAATTAAAAATTATTCAAAATCTTATGGTAATAAAAAGGCTGCAGACAATATTTGTCTTTCTGTGGATGCCGGAGATATTTTTGGTTTTATTGGACATAACGGTGCTGGAAAAAGTACAACAATCAGAGCTGTTGTTGGCGTTATGGATTTTGAAGAAGGCGAAATTTTTATAGATGGACATTCAGTTAAAAATGAACCTTTGGAATGTAAGAAGGTAACTGCCTATATTCCTGATAATCCTGATTTATATGAACATCTTACCGGAATTCAGTATCTTAATTTTATTGCAGATGTATTTAAAATCGATTCAGAAAACAGAGCTTCTTTAATTAAAAAGTATGCTGATATGTTTGAAATTACATCTTCTTTAGGAGATCCTATTTCTTCTTTTTCTCACGGAATGAAACAAAAACTTGCAATCATTTCAGCTCTACTTCATAACCCAAAGCTTTTGGTTTTAGATGAGCCCTTTGTTGGTCTTGATCCTAAGGCAGCTTTAACTCTAAAAAACATTATGAAAGATTTGTGCGCTAAGGGAAGTGCAGTTTTCTTTTCTACTCATGTTCTTGAAGTTGCAGAAAAACTCTGTAACAAAATTGCAATTATTAAAGATGGAAAAATTGTTGCTTGTGGAAAAACAGAAGAACTGGTAGGAGATAAATCTCTTGAAGAAGTCTTTATGGAGGTTGTTGAAAATGATAAATAACATTCTTCTGAAGAACCTGTTTTTATCAACAAGTTCCATAAATATTTTAAAAACTGAAAAAGACAAAAAAAAGCGCAGTAAAATAAAGAGTGCTATTGCGGGAAAAATTATCTTATTTATACTGCTGATGTTTTTTTGTGTTTCAGTTTCTATTGGTTATGGATATATTGGAATAACAACGGCAATTCCTGTTTTATGTTGTCTGGTAATATCATTGATGGAATTCATTTTTACTATCTTTAAAACAAATGGTTATCTATTTGCCTTTAAAGATTATGATATGTTGATGTCACTTCCTTTTAGCGTTAAGGATGTTGTTTCTTCAAAATTTCTGTATATGTATATAGAAAATCTTCCATGGACAATTTCAATTTCTATTGCAATGGAAATAGGTTATGGATTGTTTGCAAAACCTGCTTTTTATATCTATATAATCTGGTTTGTTCTTTCATTGTTTATTCCTTTAATACCAATGGTTCTGGCATCTGTTATTGGAACTATAATTGCGGCTGCAGGTGCAAAATCAAAATATAAAAATGTTGTACAGATATTTTTTACAATGGGAATTATTTTTCTGTGTGTAGGAATGCGCTTTTTCATAGAAGGAATTTTCAGAGATGATAAGGTTGAACAGACTTTAAATCAGCTTTCTGATATTACTAATAATATTAAAACTGTCTACATTCCTGCAAAAATATTTGAAAATGCTGTAGTTAAGTTCAGTTTTGTAGACATTTTATTATTTATTCTAAGTAGTATTGTAGTGTTTGAACTTGCATTTACAATTATCAGTCATTTTTACAGACGCATAAATTCAAGGTTGATGACTACATCTGCTTCCAGAAAGTTTGAAATGAAAAATCAGAAAAGTCATGGAGTTGTAAATTCAATTGCATTTAAGGAATTAAAAAGATTTACAGGTTCTGTTAATTATTTTGTAAATGCAGGTATGGGGCAGATTATTTTGCTTGTAATTTCAGTAGTAGTGTTATTCCTTGATATGGATAAGATTTTATATGTGATTACAAATGGAGCTCCGGTTTCTAAACAAATGCTCCTTCCTGCTGTTCCAATGGTTGTTTACTGGCTTTTATCTATGATGGCAACCACTGCAGTTTCTGTTTCTCTGGAAGGAAAAAATTACTGGATTATTCAGAGTCTTCCTGTTGAAAAAAAAGATTTTTGTAATGGAAAAATGCTGTTTAATTTGTGGATTACAGTTCCTTTTTCCGTTTTAGGAAACCTGTCTTTAGGTTTTGCTTGTGGTGGATCTTTGCTGGATGTTTTGCTTTGTGTAATTACTGGTATCATTCAATGTTGCTTCTGTACGGTCTGGGGCATGGTATGTGGTCTTAATTTTCTAAAACTTGATTGGCAGAATGAAATGGAAGTTATAAAACAGGGGACTGGAACAGTAGTTTATCTTCTGCCAAATATGTTTATTTCTATGGGGCTTACAGTCTTATGCGTTGTTTTAGGCTTGAAATTCAGTTTTTCAGCTATAGTGCTAATCACTGCAGCTGTTTATCTTCTTGGAGCAATAGTATCGTATATTGTTGTAATGAAAAAAGCTGAAAATCTGTAATTGCTGGAATAAATTCTGAATTAGCATAAAAAAAGAGAGGCTATCTGATATCTCCCGTGTTATGATTTCTCACAACATATCAGACAGCCCCTTAAAAATTTTAGTTTTTTTCCTCACTTAAAGAGTAAAAAATTCATCAATTAGTTTAGTATAATGTGAACCTGAAATTCCAAAGTTCATATCTTTGTAATTCCATACTGCGTAGCCTATGCCGTAACTTTTAAGAACACTTATTACATCTTTAAACCAGTTCAAGGTTGACTCTACTGGTGCTTTATCAATTACTCCAAATTCTCCGCAGTAAAGTGGTATGCAAATATCGTTTGAATATCTGAATGCCTTCAGAATTAAATCGCTGTGGAAGTATTTTGCAATTTTTTCCTTGTTTCTGTATGAAAAAATTGATTTTGCCTGGACTCCGATTGGTACGGAGTTTATCTGGTAAAATTCTGCATTGTCAGGATATAAAACTTCAAAATCAGGCATATTTGTTATCCATTCTGCCCGCTGATGTGTAAATAAAAGAGGTTCGTAATAATGGAAAGTAAACATAACGTTTTTATCTTTTGGTCTGGAAAGCAGACCTATTGTTTCTGCACTGTTCCATAAAACCCCGCCATAAATGATGGTGTTGTTTTTTGCTATTTTTCTGATTTGTTTTGTTGTTTTTTGAGCAAGTTTATCCCATGCTGATGCGTATTCCAGATTTACAACCTGATTTAAAAGCTCAAATGCCACAAAATCATAAGATTTGAAATGTTCTGCTATTGTTTTCCATAAAGAAATAAATCTTTTTTTAGCTTCTTTATCTGAAAATAACAGAGTATTTCCTTTTTTGCTGTCTGTATTAAAATCATATCCGTAAGCTTTGTGAAGATCTAGTACAAGTTTGAGATTGTAAGCTTTGCACCAGTAAATTACTTTTTTTATAAGTTCATAGTGGGCTTCAACAGGCTGACAATCTTGGGTTTCAAGAAAATCGTAATCAACAGGAAGTCTTATGTGGTCAAAATTGTGAGATGCAATCCATTCTATATCTTTTATAGTGATAAATTCATTATAGTGGGTTTCATCTGGTGGAGTTTGTGAAAACCATCCTCCTAAATTTATCCCTTGTTTTAACTCAAGCACAATTTTACCCCTCACGAATAACTTTAAAGGTAAGACCGATTTTTGCTGAAATATATAATATAATTCGGAAAAATAATAAAATATTCTGTAAAAATTGATTTTTTTATTATAAAATAGGATTATGAGTGAAATGTCCGTTAATTATCAATTTTACAATAATCAGTTTCAGGATAGAGAAAATAACACCAGACATATAACTTATGACAAGGAATTTTTGTTTTATAATGCTGTAAAAGAAGGCAATCTGGAAAAAGTTAAGGAATTTATGGTGCCGCTTCAGAGTGAAGGTCTTGGAAAACTATCTGATAATCCTGTCCGAAATATGAAGTATCATCTGATTATTACTATTGCCCTTATTTCCAGATTTTGTATTGAAGGTGGAATGCTGCCAGAAGAAGCTTATTCTTTAAGTGATATTTATATTCAGAAACTTGATAAACTTGGTGCTGAATGGTCAGTAAAAGAACTGCATGAGACTGTAATACTTGATTATGTTACCAGAATGCAAAAAATTAAGTGTTCCAAAAGTTATAGCAAGCAGACTTATCTTGTAATTGATTATATTTATGATCATCTTCATGAAAAAATAGATCTTAATACTCTTGCAGAAATTTCCGGTATGAATAAAAGTTATCTTTGTGAATTATTTAAGAAGGAGACTGGAACTACAATTGGAGATTATATAATGCATATGAAGATTGATTCTGCAAAAAATATGCTTATGTATTCAGATTATACTTTTATGGATATTGCTACAACGCTTGGTTTTTCTTCTCACAGTCATTTTATTTCCTGTTTTAAAAAAATTACATCTTATACTCCAAAGCAGTATAAAGACGAATTTTTCAGAAAACAATTAAGTGAAGAAAGATAATGAAATATTCCATAAAATAGACAGGGCAAACGCATTATAAACAAAAATCCGATTTTTTGGCTCCCAGTCACGGTTGCGTGATTCAAAACCGCGCAATAATGCGCTACACGCTTTTTGTGGTATAGAAACTATTGAACTGCCGCTTCGCAGCAGCCACAAA
>JALEPQ010000107.1 GCA_022768685.1 Spirochaetia bacterium | reverse complement strand
CGGAAGCAAGCATCCGAGGCTCGCGAGGAGCTACTGTGTTGCGACGAGCTTGTAGGACGGCCTTTAACACTTTATTAGATTAAATTAACTGACATTGCGATAGAATCAAGCTGACAGATTTTAAAGCTGCTGGTTTTTTTTTATTTAACCTAAAATTTCTTAAAATCCACTCACATTATTAAAGATACATTAAATTTCCCGCTGAAGAGCAGTGGTAAAGTTCACAGTAAGCGCTAGTTTTGCACAGCAAAACTAGGTAGTGAACGAAGTGAACGCAGGATAGTAGATGCCGAGGTCACCGCCCTAAGCTTGCGGAAGCAAGCATCCGAGGCTCGCGAGGAGCCACTGTGTTGCGACGAGCTTGTACGACGACCAAGTCGAGTGTAATAATTAAGTTCTTTAAAACTTACGATGAGTCCAGCTAGCATATTTAAAGCTGCTGTTTTTTTTATTGGCTCTGTACGGAAAAAAGGCTGCTTTTAATTTTAAGCGGAAAGGCAAAGAAAGGTACTTATCACATTCAGCACATAAACTCTTATCATTCAAATTTGAAGAAGTTCATGATTTAATTCAACGGTGTTTCTACCAAGTATCTGAACAACTATTTGATTTGGAACAACATTCTGAATTACAGTAGGAAACATGTACTGAAAAGAAGAACATCTTTAAGAACTTTGTATTTACTACAAATAAAACAATTTTGTGTAAAGATATTTGGAAAACAGGGCTTCCGCATTATAAACAAAAATCCGATTTTTTGGCTCCCAGTCACGGTTGCGTGATACAAAACCGCGCAATAATGCGCTACACGCTTTTTGTGGTATAGAAACTATTGAACTGCTGCTTCGCAGCAGCCACAAAAAGAGTGTTTTTGAACCACGCTCCGCTCCTTCGCGCCAACATTACGGAAAAGCGTTTATAATGTGTTTGCCCTGATTAGAAAAAGAAGTGCTATTCCTTTGCTAGGATAATTCATGTATAATTTATTTGAAAAGGAAATATAAAATGCCGACAAGAATCCAAAGAATACAAAAGTCAAAAGAAAAACAAGATGATGAATTTTATACAATTTATGCAGATATTGCAGAAGAATTACCAAATTACAGAAATCAATTAAAGGGTAAAAGAATTATATGTCCGTGCGATTGGGATGAATCATTCGAGGAGCAGATTGTTTACAGTGACGGAACGGAAGTTTTATCAAATGATTTATTTAACGACAATAATTTTGTTAAAGACATAAATATTAATGAAACGAAAAAATCTTTTGAAAAGAAAATAGATTTAATAAAATGCAATTTTATTAAATTTTTGGTTTCGCATGCAGAAGATTATGAAATTAAATCAATATCTGTGAGCGGATATGACCCTATAAATCAGAAAGGAATCAGATTTCAAGATATTGATTACTCAAAATATGATGTAGTTATTACAAATCCACCTTTTTCTCAATTTGATGAATTTATTGATACAATGTATTCACATAATATGAAATTCATTGTTATTGGACCTCAAAATGGACTTAACTATAAATGTGTTTTTGATAGAATACAAAATAACCTTTTATGGTTAGGTTATCATTATCATTTAACAGGTTTAGTTAAACCTGATGGAACAATACTTCCAAAGAATGATAATTTAGTTCGCTGTTGTTGTTGGTATACAAATCTTGATGTTTCATATCGTCATGATGAAATAATATTAACTGAAAAATATACTCCTGAAAGATTTCCAAGTTATTACAATTTTGATGGTATTGATGTTGATGAAACAAAAGCAATTCCTTATGACTATGAAGGTTATATGGGAGTTCCATTAACTTTTTTCCAAAGATATAACCCAGACCAATTTGAAATAATTGGAAAAGGGGCTGAAATCGAAAAAAAATATCTACATACAACAGATGGTGATTATATCCATTATATTGATAAATCAAATAATGAAATTGTTTATACATTCCCTTATACAGTATCTGAAAGAAAGATTGGAAATGGATTAAGGATTTCTGATAATGGAAAGCCAGGAAAAAGTCCTTTTGGTAGAGTTATTATCAAAAATAAGAAGGTTAGAAAAGATGAAGATTAAAGAATTATATGAAAAAATTAGAGATGGAATAATCATAAGTGACATTGAACTACAAAGGGAAATTATATATAACACTGAAAAACAACAACTTGTAATAGATAGTATCTTAAATGATGTTCCGTTACCTGCATTTTATCTTTGGAAAAATGATGATGAGAAATTAGAAGTATTAGACGGTAAACAAAGAATTGAAGCAATTAAAAAGTTTATTCAAAACGATTTACAATATAACGACAAAATTTGGAAACAAACAGATTCAAATGTTCAGCAGAAATTTAATGAAACCGAATTATCAGTAATTATTCAATCAGGAACCGAAGAATTAAAACGAAAAATATTTAACCGTATAAATACATTGGGAGTCCCGTTATCCGCTTATGAAGTATTAAACGGATTATATAATGGAGAATACCTAAGAGGTTTGACTGCTTATGTAAGCAACGATAAAGATGCTATTAAAGTTTTAAGTACAAATAGCCGTGGCAAGAATCAGATGAAAATTCTAAAATATCTGTGTATTTTGAAAAACGAAAAAGATTTGAATGAATATGTAAGAAAAAATCAAAATAATTCTTTTGCTGACGACCAACGAACTATAACAAAAAATATAAAATTCATCAGAGATGTTTTCGATGATTATGGACAGTTAGACATTTATTTCAATCTTTCCATAAAATATATGAAAGATATAAGCATTTGGAAGGAAACTAAATCCGAAATAAATTCTCGTATAAAAAGATATTTGAAATCAAACGATTCAAAGTTCACAGATAAAGAAACAGAAATAGAGAATATAATACAAGCGGTTGTTCAAGGAATAAGTGTTGATGATAAAAGACTTTTTACAATAGACGATAAAAAAGAATTACTTAGAAATTCAGTAGTTAATGATAATAAATATCAATGTGCTATTTGTAAGAAATGGTTTTATTCAGAAGAGTTGGAAGTA
>JALEPQ010000041.1 GCA_022768685.1 Spirochaetia bacterium | reverse complement strand
TTCATTAATTTTGTAAACCGCAAGTTGTTTCAACAACTGAGGATTTACAAAACGTTCGCCGTAGCGAACACGTAAATAAAAAAGTTTTTCTAAAAACTTTAAATTAAATCAAATGACGGCATTTCGGCGTTTGATTTAAACGTTGCAGAAATTCAAACTATTCTTCTGAATACATAGCTGCAATTTCATTTTTATAAATGTCATTAATTCTGAAACGCATGATTTCCTGCTTTGCAGAAAGTTCTACACCAACTTCAAACTGCTTTGTAATGAGATGGAACTTTGCAATACGTTCAAATGTTTTAAATCCATTTTTAGCACTGATTAATCCATTTATTTCTGAATCATAAAGTTTTAATACATGTTCATTTTCAAGCAAACCTTCATAAGATTCATACTGAATACCATTTTCATCTGCATAATTCTTTATTTCATCTTCATCAACAAGAACTAAACATGCAAGGAAACGTTTATCCTGACCAACAACTACAGCCTGTTTAATATAACGAGATTCTGCAAGTTTCATTTCAATTGGAAGAGGTTCAAGATTTTCACCACCACTTAAAACGATAGTATCTTTTATACGGCCTTTGATTTTCAATTCATCATGGATTGTCATTACGGCAAGGTCACCTGTATGTAACCATCCGTCAACTGTAAAGGCTTCCGCAGTCTTTTCAGGATTTTTGTAATATCCCTTCATAACTGTATCACCTTTTATCTGAAGTTCACCTTCTTTACCACGTTCAAGAACATATCCATCAGGATCAACAACACGAACTTTTACATTACGGATTGGAGAACCAATTGTTCCAAAAATTGGAGCAGCAATAGGACGTACAGAAATAATTGGTGCAGTTTCTGTCATTCCGTAACCTTCAACCAGTTTTATACCAAGGGCCCAGAAGAATTCATCAATCTGTGGGGAAAGTGCACCACCACCTGCAATTCCAGCACGGAAATTTTTACCAAGCATTACCTTAATTTTTCTGAATACAATTAAATCTCCTAACCAGTAAACAGGCCACATCAACAACCATGGAATGAAGAATAAAATTGTCCAGAAAACACCATGATAACGTGTAAAACTTGGATTTTTATTAAACATCTTTCTCTGCATACGTTTATGCACAATTGCAGCGCCAACAAAGAAATTGAACATATCATTTACAATTCCGCCGGCTTTACGCATTTTCTTTGTAACACCGTCATAAACAGCTTCAAATACACGAGGAACTGCCGGCAACAGATGAGGATTCATCTTTTTCATATCAGCAAGAAGAATTGATCCAACTGGTTTTGAATAAACAATAGAACCAGCCTGACACATAATTACATATTCTACTTCACGTTCAAAAACATGCCAGATTGGAAGAACACTTAATGCTTTGTCACCAGGATTTAAATAAATTCTTTCAGGAATTTCATCCAACTGTTTCAAGAAGTTTTTGTGAGAAAGCATTACTCCTTTAGGAGTTCCAGTTGTTCCGGATGTAAAGATGATTGTTGCAAGATTATCTCCTTTACCTTTTTCAAGTTCTGCTTCAACTTCTCCCTGATGTTCAATTCTCCATTTTTTACCTTCTTTTAGTAAATCCTGGAAGTAATAGAGAGTAATTTTTGCAGCTTCAGCAGCAGCTTTTACATCATCTTTAAGATCATTTTCAAAATATATGATGGTTTTTAATGCAGAAAGTTTTTCTTTTAAAGAAACAAGTTTATTTACCTGTGAATTGTTTTCTGCAATTACAATTTCAGTTTCTGTAATTGAAAGAATTTTCTCAAGGTCAATTAAAGTTGCATCACAACCACGAGGAACATCAACAGCTCCAATTGCCATAATACCTAAATCAGCATGCTGCCATTCAGCTCTGTTATCTGAAATTAATCCAATTGGCTGTTCACGTTTAACACCAAGATTTAAAAGTGCGGCACCAAAATCTAATCCCAACTGAAACATTTCACGATATAAAATTGGTTGAAAATCAGCACCTTTTACACGTTTATACTGAGCTATTACTTCTGGGTATTCCTCAGCAGTTTTCTTTATCATTTTTGGAACTGTCATAGTATCGTCAAAAATCATACATCTTCCCCTTTTAAATGACACTTTTCAAAATTTTGTAATTATCATTTTCAGTATATAGATATTTTCTATTTCTAGCAATAAACAGTCTATGAATTTTGAAAATTCATGTTATACTTATTATGAGAGTTTATTGTTATGAATCAGACTGATGGATTATATGTTGAAGTTGTTACCTGCTGTCTTTTAGTTTTAGGAAAACTATTGATAACAGAACTTCGAGAATTCAGGAAAAATTTTGAGTCTCAACTTTTTGCCTTTGTTTTAGGCTCAACCTGTATTTTTAGTTTAGCTGACATTGGCTGGATTATTTTTTCAAAAGCATTGTTTCCAGATGTTATTCTTGCAAATTACACAATCAACTGCATTTACTATGTTGCATCTGCTTTTGTTGGTTTTACATGGTTCATTTACTGCCAGTACAACATTGGAAATCAAATTTCACAAAAAAAACTTATGATGTTTTTTTCAATGATTCCTTTTTTTGTGCTGATTTTCCTTTCTATTTCTGCACCTGTTACAAAACTTCTCTTTTATATAGATTCTGAAAACATTTATCATCGTGGTAAACTTCATTTTGTACAAGTAATCTGTTTAAACTGTTATTTTATTTTCACTTGCATCCAGGCTATTATCAGACTTGTTTCAAAGAAATATTTTGCTCAAAGAAAAAAATATGTTTCTATCTGTCTGTTCATTCTCTGGGCTTTTATTGCACAATTAATTCAGATTGCAATTCCAGGATATCCAACAATAGAAATAGGATTAACTATTGCCTTGCTAAGTGTTTATCTGGAAATTAAAAATTCTAAGATTACTTTAGACTCACTTACACAAATGAATAACAAAAGACAGCTTTTAAACTTTCTTTCATACAAGTTTTCCCAACCTTATGATCCAGAAAATAAGAAAGTTTTATTTTTATTATTGATAGATATTGATTTCTTTAGTGAACTTAACGGTGACTTTGGACATCTTGAAGGAGATTCCGCTTTAGTTTTAGTTTCAAAATCTTTAAAGTCACTTTCTGCAGGTCAACCTTATTTTTTAAGTAGATTTGAAGGTGATAAATTTGTTCTTGTTTGTGAAAAAGAAGATGAAAAAGATATAGATAAACTCTGCATGGACATAAAAAATACAGTTTCCAGAGACAGTAAACTGGCTTTAAAAGACTATGAACTTTCAGTTTCTGTTGATTACACAAAACGAGACTGCGAAGAAAAAACTGAAGCCGATTTTATTAAACAGATAAAGAACTTTACTTACAATAAAAAACGAGCCAGAAGAGAAGATTAACTTTTTAAATGTGAGTTTTTTCTAAGAAAATGATATAATCCTTTCCACTATGAGCGAATTTTACAAAAACGGATTAAATTTTGAGTGTCAACGATGTTCTTTTTGCTGCGGACACTCTCCAGGATTTGTTTATCTTTCAAAACGTGATTTATTAACTTTATGTAAATTTTTTAGGCTTTCTGTTGTTGAATTTGTGGAAAAAAACTGCCGGTGGGTAGACTATTACGAAGGAAAAACCGTTTTATCTCTCAAAGAAAAAAAGAATTATGATTGCTGGCTTTGGGAAAACGGATGTTCTGCATACGAAGCAAGACCCGTTCAATGTTCCACATATCCATTCTGGTCATGGATGATTTCAGATCAAAAAACCTGGAATGAATGTGCCCGGGACTGTCCTGGAATGAACAAAGGCAAAAAGTGGAGTTATGAAGAAATCATTGAGCAGAAAAAACTTTACGATGAAAATCATCCACCTGTTTACATTGAAGAATTTGATGAACTTTGCAAAGAAGAAATTTTATAAACTCTACATTTCTATTTTTCTGTAAATTTTTACAAAGTAAATAATTTCTGCAGTTGCAGTTACAATCCAGGAGAAAGGGTATAACAAAAATAAAGAAGGAATTGTCTTTACTAAGGCAAAAACTGTGTATATCCAAATCAAACGGAATACACAGCTTCCTAAAATTACAATTACTGTTGGTACAGAAGTTTTTCCTAAACCACGGCTGGCAGAAATTGTTCCGTCCATAAAAACACTTATCCAGTACGAAAAGGCCATAATCTTTAACCTTGTCATACCAGCATCAATTACATTTATATCTTTTGTAAAAATTGAAAGGAACTGTGGTCCAAAAACAAATATTAAAATTCCATACAAAATTGCAAAAAATAATGCATAACCTATGCTTATTAAATAACTTTTTATAATTCTGTCTTTCTTTTTTGCTCCATAATTTTGACCTATAAAAGCCGCCCCTGCAGCATAAAATGCAAATAAAATGTTGTATGCTATTCCATCTGCCTTATCTGCAGCCGCACAGCCAGAAACCGTAAAAGCATCAAATGAATTTACACAACTTTGAATAAACATATTTGCAACAGAAAAAATACAGCACTGCAAGCCTGCAGGAAGTCCAATTTTTACAATGCGAAGAATTTTTTCTCTGCTCAGTGTCTGATTTTTTAAAATCAGTTTCACATCTCCTACACCTTTTAAGGTTGCAATTAAAATCAAAAATGCGCTTACCCATTGAGCAAATGAACTGGCAAAGGCTACTCCAGCCACACCCCATTTAAGAAAATATACAGTTACAAAATCAAGAATAATATTCAGAATTCCAGCAATGCTTAAATAAATTACAGGACGTTTAGTATCTCCTACTGCACTTAAAACACAGTTTCCAAAATTGTAGATTGCAACTGCTGGCAGTCCCAGCATGTAAATTCTAAAATATATAGTTGCATCTGAAATTAATTCAGATTTTGTTTTCATCAGTATTAGAACAGGTTTTGATATTAATGAACCTAAAAACATCAAAAAAATTCCTGTTGTGATACATACAATAAAAGAATTAAACACAACCTGTTCTACGTCTTTCTTACTTTTAGCTCCTACATAATAAGCAACCATTACATTTCCAGCACTGGCAATTCCAGATATTAATCCTGTAAAAAACCAGATAAACTGAGTTGTTGAACCTACCGCACCAATTGCATACGCACCTGCAAAGTGTCCTACAATAGAAACATCAACAATATTAAAAAGACTTTGCAGAATGTTAGAAAAGATTAAAGGTATACTGAAAATAAAAATATTTTTAAAAATAGATCCGTTTACCAGATCTAGTTCATACTTTGCCATAAAAAAAGATATAGTGACTTTTCAGTAAAATTACAATAATTTTTTTTATTTATGATTTTCATTTTTACATTGCGAATTATGTTTTAATTTCGTACACTCTTTTTATGAAATTTGATGGAATTATTTTAGATATTGATGGAACAATATGGGACACAACACCAGTTGTAGCAGAAGCCTGGAACAATGCAATTACAGCTAATTTTCCTCAAGTACCTCTTGTAAATGCAGACATCCTTAAAGGTCAGTTTGGAAAACCAATGAATGTAATTGCAGATAATCTTTTTTCTGTTTTACCAGAAAATGAAAAAGCACAGCTTTTAAAGCTTTGCTGCGCTGCCGAACAGAAAGCTTTAAGTGAAAATACTAAAAACATTACATTTTCAAATGTTGTTGAAACCATTGCAGAATTATCTAAAACCCATAAGCTTTTTATAGTAAGTAACTGCCAGAGCGGATACATAGAAGTTGTTATTGAAAAAAATCATCTTTCCCAGTTCATAACAGATTCTGAGTGTTTTGGAAATAATGGAAATCAAAAAGATGAAAATATCAGCTTAATTGTAAAAAGAAATAATCTAAAAAATCCTGTTTATGTGGGTGATACCGCAGGTGATGCAGAAGCCTGTAAAAAAGCTGATGTTCCCTTTATTTGGGCAAGTTATGGTTTTGGTAAAGTTGACGAATTCTTTGCAAAAATCACTGATTTCAGTCAGCTTTTGGAAATTGTAAAAAATTAAAGATATTCAGCATCATCAACTTTTAATATAATTTCTGAAAGACTTTTTAACGTCATCTGATCTAGAATTACATGATTTGTAATATCTTTTACAGCATAAATCAGTTCGCAATCATTCTGGCGGAAATTTACAAAAGTTGCTTCACAATATTTTAAATTCTTTTTTCCATCATCTGAAAAGGCTCTGTAAATAAAGCTGACTTCATCATTTTTTTTGAATTCCTTTTTAAGGTACTCAATATTTGCCACTTCAAGAAATAATCTTCTGTCTGATTCAAGTATAAAAGTTTTAGCAAATAAATCTGTAGCTTCTGAATATGAACCTTCTTTACATAAATTCACAACTGATTCTGGAAGCCCTTCATCCTTAAAAATTCTAACTTTTCCAGTTTTGGAATTAATCATACTTACAAACATGTAATCACGACTTAAAGTTTCTATAATTTTATATTCATCCTTCAGCAGTTTATTTTCGTTAAGCCGTTTTTCTCTATCTCTGTCTACAAAACTTGTAAAGAATACTAGTTTTTCTGGATTTCCATTTTTATCTGATGCAGTTTTATTTGCATTAATCTGAAGCCATTTTCCATTTATAAGCTGGACAACACCTGATAAAGATTCTTCGGTTTTCAATACTTCCTTCAAATTCTGCAAACTCAGAAGTTTTTCTGCAGTGTCTTTTGATGAATCAGCAATATAATTACTAAAAAGCCGCTTATAAAATGTTGAATAAATACCTGTAGGAAGAAACAATCCCTTTATGTCATCATCTTTCAGCATTGTATAATGATCTTTTTTCAATTCTACAAGACCAAGAGTTCCAAATGAAAAAGCCAGTCGACGGATAACTGCAGCTACATCTTTCTTATAGTTTTCTTCAACAATGCTTCGTTTATACTCTGGATGTTTTTTGTAAAACTCATGCTTTTCATCATACATCAGATATTCTGCTTCTTTTACAACATCTTCCAGTTTTGATGGATTTTTTTTCCAACTCCACCCTACTGAAGCCAACGGAACCTCGTCTTTTGAAATCTCTTCAATAAGGTGTTTCCTGTTTGAATCAAATTCTCTTTTACCAACACCTGTTAAAATTACAAGAAATTCATCGCCAGAAATTCTGTAGGAATATGATGCGCCAAAAATTGATTTTAGAATATCACCAAATTTGCTTATGTATTTATCTCCTGCAGAATGCCCTTCCATATCATTTACAATTTTAAGGCCATTTAAATCTGCAAAAATTACGCCCACAGAATTTTTTATTTCATATTGTGAAAATAAAAGACTGATTTTTTTATACGCATAGAAATTGTTTAATCCTGTAAGCATATCTCTGTTACAAAGAATTTCCATTTCCCGCTGATTTTCCAGTTCTTTTATATAAGAATCATGAATATCTTTTATGTAAAGAATTGTAACCTGATTATCATCTGCGTATTCTTCAGCTTTTAACATTTCAAGTAATACCCAGCGATATTCATCTTTATTTTTACGACGATATTTTAGACGAAAATTTTCTTCGTTATTTTTTAAATAGTTACGTATAAAAGTGATATTAGTTTCTGCTTCAAAAATTCCAACATCATCAGGATGAACAATTCCAGTTGAAGCAAACTGACTCATTACGGAAGAAAATTTTTTTGTTTCTTTGAAGTCCTGAAAGAATTCATTAGGATCCTTTTTTATATAAGAAAAGGTATCTTTAGTGAGATTTACTTTTAAAATTTTAAAATATGTTCCTGCAATAATCTGCAGTGCCTCAATGAACTCTCTCTCCATATCTTTATTCTACCACTTTTATTGATATGTAGAAATATTTTTTTTACAATCCTGGACAATT
>JALEPQ010000143.1 GCA_022768685.1 Spirochaetia bacterium | reverse complement strand
TTTTGTGGATGCTGCGAAGCGGCAGTTCAATAGTTTCTATACCACAAAAAGCGTGTAGCGCATTATTGCGCGGTTTTGAATCACGCAACCGTGACTGGGAGCCAAAAAGTCGGATTTTTGTTTATAATGCGCTTGCCCTGTCTGATTTTCTCTATCTAGTGGATATTTTGCTTAATTAAATGTAAAATAAAATTCAGGGTGGTTTATGTCTGAATTTTTTAAAAAGAAGCGATGTATTTTCTTTTTTGTTTGTTGCGGAATAGTTCTTACTTTAATTGTTGTAAGATACGCACGTCTTGCCATTCAGCCTGTAAAACCAATTTCTAAAGCTGCACCTGCCGTAGAACGAGGGGCAATTGTTGACCGTTCTGGTTTTCCTCTTGCAGTTCAGACAAATTTTTACCATGTTGGTGTTTCTACTAAAAATGTAAAATTCAACAAGGAATCTTTTGCAGAAAATATAGCACCTGCACTTGAAATGGAAACTTCAGAAATTATTTCCATATTGAACTCTTCCAGAAGTTTTGTGTACTTGAGAAAGAAGATTTCTCAATCTATGTATGAAGATGTAAAAAAAGTAACTTCTGAAAATAATTATAATTTTGTAAGTTTTGAAAAAATCCCCGGAAGAAATTATCCTAATCACGCACTGGCATCTCAACTTATTGGTTACATGGGTGATGATGGAAAAGGGCTTGCCGGAATTGAATTTTCTCAACAGTCAATTTTACAGCCAGAACCTGCAGAAAAAGATGAAGAACAGAAGCAGGGAAAAAATATCTATCTTACTATTGATGCTAATCTTCAATATAAACTTGAACAGATTGCCTACAAGACAATCAACAATACAAAAGCAGAAAACATGATGCTTATTGCTGCTGATTCCAGAACTGGTGAAATTCTTTCTTATATCAGCCTTCCAAATGCAGATCTTAATGAATACGGATCTTCTTCTATTGAATCTAAAGTTGACCGCCCTGCAATGGCAGCTTATGAACCTGGTTCAGTTTTCAAGATTTTTACAGTTGGCATTGTATATGATGAGGGGGGCATAAAATCTTCAGACAGTTTTTTCTGCGATGGATTATACGAACATAGAACAGCCGGGCAGGAAGCTGTAAGAATTAAATGTCTTGAACATCACGGCTGGTGTACTCCAAGAGATGCACTCAGATATTCCTGTAATGATGTTTTAGGACAAATTAGTGACCGAATTAATGAAGATGTATTCATGGAACGCATTCGCCTGCTTGGATTCGGGTCTAAAACTAATATTGAACTTCCTGCAGAAACAACTGGTTCTGTAAAAGAAACTACAAGTAAAACCTGGTCTAACCGTTCAAAACCAACTATTGCCATCGGACAGGAAATATCTGTTTCTGCCCTTCAAATGGTTCAGGCCGCATCTGCAATTGCAAATGGTGGAGTTCCTGTACAGCTAAGTGTAATTCATAAAATAACAAATAAAGACGGAACAGTTTACTACGAACATACTCCAGAATACAAAAACAGAGTTCTTTCTAAAGAAGCAGCTGATTATTTATTAAGTTGTATGGAAACTACAGCTACTTCAGGAACTGGAGCCAGAGCTAAACTGGAAGATATTACAATCGGTGTAAAAACTGGAACTGCCCAGATGGCTGACAAAAACAAAGGCGGATATTCTGATACAGACTTTCTTTCAAACTGTATGGCCATTTTTCCTGTTGAAAATCCTCAGATTATTCTCTATATAGTTGTTGAAAAAGCTAAAGGTGAAACTTACGCAGGTAGAATTGTTGCACCTGTAATTGCTGAAGCTGCAGATGTTATAATAGACCACATGGGAATGAGCCGTGGAGGTGCAGCTTCATTTGAACATAATGGCATAATAACAATCAACCAGGGGCAGGCTGTCACTATTGAAAATACTGTACCAGATTTTACAGGAAAATCCAAAAAAGATTTAATGCCTCTTTTAGAAAGAAAAGACATTCATTTTAATATTAACGGAAGCGGTTGGGTAACCAGCCAGAGTCCAGAACCGGGAACACCAATTGCGGAGAACATGATAATTGAACTCAATCTGGAATAATAATATTGAAGCATTCAAAAGCCGTTTTCCTGCACTTTATGAAATTTATGCAGAAGTTATAAAAAATCAACCAGCAAATGATGAAATAAACTGCATCTGGAAAATAGAAACTGCTAAAAACGGACAGATTACAGCTTCTGAAAACAATATTCGCCTTCATTCCACATACAATCCTCAGCGAGAAGCTTTCCAGGCTGTTTCAGGCTGTTCCTTAAAAGAAAAATCTGCAGCTGTATTTTATGGGTTTGGTCTTGGCTATCAGGTTATTGAATTTGCTAAAAATGAAAATCTGAAATCTAAAAAATTAATTCTGATTGAACCTGATGTTTTTCATTTTTTTGCTGCTCTGTCCCTTTTGGACTGGACTGAAGTTTTTAAGGTTGAAAATCTTATAATTGCTTTATCCTGCCCTTCTGATCAGATTATTTCGCTGCTGGAAGATCAGTCTAAAATCAACACTGATAATTCAGGAGTTTCTGACACCTATTTCTTTGACTTTCCTGCTTTTCAAAAACATGCAGAAAAATATTTTTTTGAAATAAAACAGATAGTTGAACGTAATAAAAAGAAAAATGATATAAATGCTGCAACCCTGAAAAAATTTGGAAAACTCTGGGAACGTAATTCCCTTAAAAATTTTGACCAGATGAAAAAATGCAGATTTGTTTCATCCATGAAAAATCAAATTACAGATAAGCCTTTTTTAGTTGTGGGGGCAGGACCCAGTCTGGAAAAAATTATACCTGTTTTAAAAACTTCTAAAAATCATTATGTCATTGTTTGTGTTGAAACAGCACTGCACTTTTTACTTAAAAATAATATTCAACCAGATTTTATAATTTTATTAGATTCTCAATTCTGGGCATACAGGCACATTGAAGGATTAAAGGCACCAGAGAGTATTTTAATTACTGACATCTGTGCCTGCCCTGCTGTATTCAGATTTCCGTGTAAAGAAATTTTACTTTGTTCCAGTCCTTTTCATATTGGTAAAGATTACGAAACAGCAAACAAACTTGATATGGGTGATTTAGGCACTGGAGGTTCAGTTGCCTGTTCAGCATGGAATTTTGCAGTTTATTGCGGTGCAAAAGAAATTTTCCTTGCTGGAGTTGATTTAGGATTCCCTCAAAAACAGACTCACATCAAAGGAAGTTCAGCAGAACAAACCTGGCATACAGTTTCTAATAGAACCAGCACTGCGGAAAAAAATGGAATAAGTGCTTTATATAATGCCCTTTCCCAAAAATCCACAAACTATAACAATGAAGAAATTATTACAGACTCCAGAATGAAAATGTTTGCCTGGTATCTGGAAAGCAGAATAGCATCAAATCCTGGCATAAAAACATACACACTTTGTAATGAAAGTATGAAGATTCCAGGAGTGGAAATAATTCACAATTAATAATAGAAAATAGATTATTTATAGTGTATAATAGCAGAATATTATCAATATATTCATTAATTTTGTAAACCGAAAGTTGTTTCAACAACTGAGGATTTACAAAAACGTTCGCGCAAGCGAACACGTAAATAAATAGAGTTTTTGAAAAAAACTCGAGACTTAAAATAGATGGCGAAATTTTAGCCATCTATTTTAAACGTTTATTTTAAATTGGGTGGGAAAAAGTGGCATACGTAAAAAATTTATTCGATCAAAATTTTATTCAATATGCAAGTTACGTTATTAGAGATAGAGCAATTCCTGAAATTACAGATGGTCTGAAACCTGTTCAGCGCCGTATTCTTCATACAATGATAGAAAAAGATGACGGTCGTTATACAAAAGTTGCAAAAGTTGTGGGTGAAGTTATGGCCTATCATCCTCATGGAGATGCTTCAATTTATACAGCTCTTGTAAATCTTGCCAATAAAGAACTTTTTATAGATAAACAGGGAAACTACGGTAATCTTTACACAGGTGATGGTCCAGCCGCTCCCCGTTACATAGAATGTCGACTTAGACCTATTACAAAGGAAATTCTTTATAACCCGGAAATTACGCCATATACAGAAAGTTATGACGGTCGTGCTAAAGAGCCTGTAGCGTTCAGAGCAAAATTGCCTTTAGTTTTGATTACAGGTGCAGAAGGTATTGCTGTTGGTATGAGTACAAATATTCTCAGCCATAACGTTCATGAAGTAATTGATGCTGAAAAAAAATGCCTTCGTGGTGAAAAATTTCAACTTTTCCCAGATTTTCCAACTGGCGGACTTATTGATGTTTCTGAATATCAGGATGGACTTGGTAAAATTATTACTCGTGCTAAAATGGACACTTCAGATGATAAAAAAATCATCATTACAGAATTACCATACGGTTCTACAACAGAAAGTCTTTGTGATTCTGTAGAAAAAGCTGCAAAAAATGGAAAGGTAAAAATAGCATCTATTCAGGATTACACATCTGACCACGTAAACATTGAAATAAAACTTGCCAGAGGTGTTTATTCTAAAGATGTTGTAGATTCTTTATATGCTTTTACAGAATGTGAACAGACAGTTTACTGTAATCTTCTTGTAATTAAAGACAATATGCCGGTTCAAATGACTTGTACTCAAGTTATAGAACATCATGCAAAACAGTTAGTTGGAGTTTTAAAAGATGAACTGGAAAATGAAAAACGTCACTTATTGGAAAAACTCCACTTACGAACTATTGAACGAATTTTTGTTGAAGAACGCATTTATAAAAAAATAGAAACTCAGAAAACTGAAGAAGGTGTTATAAAAGCTGTAAAAGACGGTTTTAAACCTTTTGAAAAAGAACTCATTCATGAAATCACTGATGAAGATGTTGATCATCTTTTAAGAATTCCTATCCGCCGCATTTCTCTTTATGACATGAACAAAAACAAGGAAGAAGTAAAGGCCATTAATGATAGAATTAAGGAAATCAACAAACTTTTAAAACATCTTGTTGAATATGCAATTTCATGGCTTGAAGGAATTGAAAAAAAATTGCCTTCTGAATCACTTAAACGAAAAACTCAACTTACAAATATTAAGGCTGTTGATGTAAAGGCTGTTGTAAAAAGAGATATTCCTCTTAAATATGATGAAAAAAGCGGCTATCTTGGAACTGAAGTTTCAGGTGGTACAGAAATGATAAAAGTCACACCTTATGATAAAGTTCTTTATGTACGAAAAAGCGGTATCTGGTCAGTTAGTGAAAGTCCTAAAAAAATTTTCGTAGGACCTGGAATGGCTCATTGTGGACTTGCTGATAAGGATAGTCTTTCTAAAGTTCTCTTTACAATCATTTACCGTGAACCTGAAACTCAATATGCATATATAAAAAGATGTAAAATTTCCGCTTATATCATGAACAGAGATTATTTTTTTGCTCCAGACGGAATGGAAGTGCTTCATATTGATACTAGAAAAGACTTTAAGTTCACATTGAATTATGTAAAAAAACCAAAATTAAAAATTCTTTCGGAAAACTTTAAGGCTTCTTCATACGAAGAAAAATCACTTAAAGCAAAAGGCGTAAGAATTGTTGCTAAGGAAGTTCAGAATATTTCTGTTCAGAGTGCAAAACCAGAAAATGGTGAATTATTTAAATAATGGATATTTTAGTTAAAGAAGTAAGTTTTACTGAAAAAATTAAAAATTCAACATTCCTCTCAGAACTGCTTATTTGTAATTCGCAAAATGAAGCACGGGAAATCATTAAGGGGCAAAAAACAAAATATGATGATGCTCGTCATGTGGTACACGCCTTTATAGTTGGAAACGGAGCTGAAATTTGTGGAATGAGTGACGATGGGGAACCAAGTGGAACAGCAGGCAGACCTGTTCTTGATGTGCTAAAAGGCCGTAACTGCACAAACTGCATTCTTACAATTACAAGGTGGTTTGGTGGCACTTTGCTTGGAACAGGAGGTCTTGTCCAGGCATACTCTGCAGGAGCAAAACAAGTTATTCAGAAAGCGGATGAAGAAAATGCTTTTTCTCTGCTGGTATCAAAAACTCCATTTTCATTTAGTTGTGATTATTCTTCTTACAATATTATAAAAAATAAACTGGAACCTTTTAATTTATTTGATATTTCAGAAATTTTTGGTGAAAATATTACTCTAACTGGTTTTATTCAGAGTGATGAATTTGAACTTTTAGCACAGATGCTAAAAAATCTTTCTAACGGAAAAATTCTCTTATAAAAATTAAATCAAATAAAATCAATTTTTGTCACATCTTATCGAAAATTATTGATTTATATCAATAAATCATAAAATTGTTGTTTCTTTTTTTTATTAACTGTTTTATAATTGTAGGTATAAGAGGATAAAAAGGAATTTTTATATGACAAATGCAGAATTAATTAAATCAGGAAATTCCGTTCTTGGAATTGAATTTGGATCAACTCGCATTAAAGCCGTTTTGATTAATGAAAAATATGAACCTATTGCAGGAGGTTCATACACTTGGGAAAACACACTTGATAATGGAGTCTGGACATACCCCCTCAGTCAGATTCACGAAGGTTTACAGACTTGTTATAAAGATCTTAAAGCTGACGTTGAAAAAAAATATGGCGTAAAACTTACAAAGTTCAAGGCCGGTGGTATTTCTGCAATGATGCACGGATATCTTGCATTTGACAAAGATGACAACTTATTAGTCCCATTCAGAACATGGAGAAACACTATTACAGGACAGGCTTCTAAAGAACTTTCTGAAATGTTTAATTTCCCTGTTCCAGAAAGATGGTCTGCATCTCACCTTTATCAGGCAATTTTAAATAAAGAAGAACATGTTTCTAAAATCGTAAATGTTTATACACTTGCAGCATACATTCACTGGCAGTTAACTGGAGAAAAAGTTATTGGTATTGGGGATGCATCTGGTATGTTCCCTATTGATATGAACGCAAAAAATTACAATCCTGAATTCGCTGCTAAATTTGAAGCAATTCCTGCTGTAAAAGAACTTGGAATTAAAGTTAATTCTGTATTCCCTAAAGTTTTAATGGCTGGAGAAGCTGCTGGAAAACTTACAGAAGCAGGTGCAAAATTCCTGGACCCTACAGGAGAACTTGAAGCAGGTATTCCATTCTGCCCTCCTGAAGGAGATGCTGGAACTGGTATGGCTGCAACAAATTCTGTAAAAGCTAAGACTGGTAATATTTCTGCAGGAACTTCTGTATTCAGCATGGTTGTTTTGGAAAAAGACCTTTCAAAAGCTTATCCTGGAATTATTGATGTTGTAACAACTCCAGATGGTAAACCTGTTGCTATGGTTCACTGTAACAACTGTACTGGTGAACATAACTACTGGGTAAATCTTTTCAAAGAAGTTGTTGATACTCTTGTTCCTGGAAACACAGTTTCAGTAGGAGATTACTACAATAAATTGATTATGAAATCTCTTGAAGCAGATAAAAATGTGGGAGGCCTTTTAGCATACAACTATCTTTCTGGTGAAACTATTACAGGTTTCAACTCAGGACGTCCACTTTTTGCCCGGGCAGAAAATGCTAACTTTACAATTGCAAACTTTATGCGTGCACAGATGTTTGCTTCTCTTGGAGCTCTTCGTGCTGGTATGGATATTCTTTATGATCAGGAAAAAGTTCCAGTAGAAAGCATGACAGGTGCTGGTGGTTATTTCAAAACAGAAGCCGGATTAAAATATATGGCAGCTGCAATGAAAACTGCCGTAAGTGCTATGGAAACTGCCGGAGAAGGTGGTCCATGGGGAATGGCTGTTCTTGCAGCATATTCAACAGGAAACTTTGGTGATCTTGGAGCATTCTTAGACAAAGAAGTATTTGGATCATGTAAAAAAACAACTTCAAATCCGGAAGCTGACTTAGTAGAATCTTTCAACATTTTCTACAAACGTTATATGGCATGTTTACCAGCTGAAAAGGCAGCTGTAGAAAACTTATAAAAAAACGAATTAGGATTGAGAAAACAACAAATCTTTTCTCTTTCCTGGTTCCTGTTTAGAGGAAAAAAATTATGACATACGAATCATTACGTTGCGAAGCTTATGAAGCTAATATGAAAATTCCAGAAAATCATCTTGCACTCTACACATGGGGAAATGTTTCTGCATTTGATAAATCTGCAGGTGTATTTGCAATTAAACCATCTGGAGTTCCATACCCAGAATTAACTCCAGAATCAATGGTTATTGTTGATGTAGAAGGAAAAAAAGTTGATGGAAGCATGAATCCATCATCTGATACTCCAACTCATGCTATTTTATACAAAGAATTTGGTTTAAAAGACGGAGCTGAAATTGGTGGAATTATCCACACTCACTCTACATTTGCAGTAAGCTGGGCTCAGGCAGTTTCTGATGTTCCTTTATTTGGAACAACACATGCTGACCATATTCAGACATCAGTACCTTGTACTCCATACCTTACAAAAGAAGCTGTAGAAAAAGATTATGAGCTTGAAACAGGTTTACAGATTATTAAACTTTTTAATGAAAGAAAACTTAATCCAAGTGAAGTAAACATGGTTCTTTGTGGTGGACATGGACCTTTTGCATGGGGTAAAAATGCTGATAAAGCAGTTTACAATGGAACAGTATTAGAAGAAATCTGTAAAATGGCATTAAATACTTTATTGTTAAATCCAGAACAGAATCCTCTTCCAGACTATATCGTAAACAAGCACTATATGAGAAAACATGGTCCAAATGCTTACTATGGACAGGGTAAATAAATTCTTTTTATAAGGAAATAAAATTGTCATTGTGAGCGGTACTTTTCAATTTAGTAAGAAACAGATTGCAAAGTTACCTCTCACAATGCTCTATGTTACTTTTTATAAAATATTATATAAAGTTTTCAAACTGTCTACAATTTTCCAAGTTTTATTTTTCATTTCTTCATCAGGCTGTATTTTATCAGGAACCATTATTACTTTCATTCCGGCAGCAAAAGCACTTCTTACACCATTAGGACTATCCTCTATGGCAACACATTCTTCTGGTTTTAAAGCAAGAGATTTACATGCCATCAGGTAGATTTCAGGATCAGGTTTTCCATGAGTTACCATATCTCCAGTTGTAAGGGTCTCAAAATAACCTATTAATCCACCAGATGTCATCTGTCTTTGCACGTGGACTCCTCTTGTAGAAGATGCAAGTGCAATTTTGTATTTGGGCTTCAAATAAGCAAGACACTCTTTTGCAAAGGGCATTAGTGGTATACCAGTTGAGTTCTCAATTTCTATAAATTTCTGAGTACATCTATTCAAAAAAGAAATACTGTCAAAATCATTTCCATATATTTTTTTCAACTCTAATTGAGTATCAGCACGGTTCATACCTCTGCACTGCTGAATGGCCTCTTCAGTTGATGCAAGTCCCATTTCATGCCCCACAATCTGCCATACTTTATCACAGATTGTTTCTGAATCCTGAAGTACACCATCCATATCAAAAATAATAGCTTTAATCATCTTTATTTAATTCCCAGTGCCACTTCAAGAACTTCATGAACATCACTTACAGGTATAAAGTTTATTCCTGCCTTTACAATTTCAGGAATTTCATCTAAATCCCGTTCATTTGCTTTTGGAATTATGATTGTTTTAATTTTGTTTCTTTTTGCAGCCACAGTTTTTTCTCTCAATCCTCCAATTGGAAGAACCTGTCCTGTAAGACTCAGTTCACCTGTCATTGCAAGATGAGGTTTTATTGTTTTTCCTTTAAAAAGTGATACAAAAGTTGTTGCCATGGTTATTCCGGCACTTGGACCATCTTTTGGAGTAGCCCCCTCTGGAATATGAAGATGAACTATATTTTTTTCAAACCAATCAGCTTTTTTTAGTTTGTGTTCAATGGCAAATTTTCTTGCCCAGTTATAAGCTATCTGACTTGATTCCTTCATAACATCGCCCATCTGGCCTGTTAAAATCAAACCACTTTTACCTTCAAAACTAGTAGATTCAATTAGAAGAGTATCTCCTCCCATACTAGTCCAGGCAAGACCAATAGCTGTTCCTGGTACTTTTGCAGTTTTTATCTGACTTTCATCAAAATCTGGCTTACCAAGATATTTATATAAATCATCCTTATCAATTGTATAACTTAGTTTTAAAGCCCTGTCTTTTTCATCTGACTTACCATCATTTCCAGAAACTGCACTATTTTCAGAATTGTCTTCCAGCATCATCTCAAGGACAATCTTTCTGTGAATTTTATCAAGCTGCTTTTCAAAATTACGTACACCTGCTTCACGGGCATATTCTTCCGCAATTTTCTGCAATGCAGCCTTTGTATATTTTACCTGATTTTTTTTCAATCCATTTTTTTCAAGATTTTTAGGAATCAGATATTTCTTTGCAATTTCTAGTTTTTCCTGATCAATATATCCAGAAAGCTGAATAATTTCCGCACGATCCAGCAATGGGTCTGGAATTGAATCAAGAGAATTTGCTGTTAAAATAAAGAAAACATTTGAAACATCAAAAGGCAAATCAAGATAATTATCTCTAAAATTAATATTCTGCTCAGGATCCAAAACTTCCAGTAAAGCTGCAGCAGGATCCCCCTGATTGCTGGAACCCATCTTATCAATTTCATCAATCATAAATACAGGAGAAGAAGACTTGGTAATTTTAAGTCCCTGAATGATTTTTCCAGGCATAGCACCAATATAAGTTCTTCTATGACCTTTTATTTCTGCTTCATCACGCATACCACCTACACTAAAACGATAAAACGGTTTATTCATGGCATTTGCAATAGACTTTCCAACTGAAGTTTTACCTACCCCAGGAGGTCCCACTAAAAGAAGAATAGAACCTTTCTTATCCTGCTTTAACTTTCTTACAGCAAGATACTCTTCTATTCTTTTTTTAACATCTTCAAGTCCAAAATGATCATCCTGCAATACTTTTCGTGCAATGTGTAAATCAAAGTCTTCTTTTTTATCATCTTTCCATGGAAGTTGAGTTATAAGCTCCAGAAAATTTCTTGTTCCAATATATTCTGCAGAATTAGGATCCATAAGATTGAATTTTTCCAATTCACTTTCAACTGTTTCTTTTATTTCACCTTCAAATTTAAACTCTGCAATTTTTTTCTTAAATTTCTGATAGTCAGTAGCATCACCAGAAGCATTTTCGCCTAATTCATCCTGAATAGACTTCATTTCTTCTCTAAGAAAATATTCCCGTTGATTTTTTTCTACTCTCTCATTAATTTCTGCCTGAATTTTTTTCTGAACTCTAAGCAGTTCCTGTTCTTTTTTAATAAAAACAAGAACTTTTTCCATTCTCTGGCGAACATTTACACACTCTATAATACTTTGCTGTTCTTCCTTTTCTACATTAAGAATAGAGGCTATAAAGTCTGCAATTTTTCCAGGGTTATCAATATTAACCATATTCAGGCGCATTTCTTCACTGAAAAGAGGATTGTTTTCGCTTACTTCCTTCATTTCACTGATTAAAGCACGTGTAAGGGCTTTTACTTCAAAAGTATCATTCTCTTCTTCTTCAAGATATTCAACAGCGCAAACAATAGGACCAGATACATTAAGTGCCTTTCGCATTCTAAATCTTTTTAGAGTAGAAATGAAAATATTTAATCCTCCATCAGGAAGATTAATTTTTTTTATAATTCTGGCAACTGTACCAATTTTATATAAATCTGAAGCAGAAGGTGTTTCAGCATCATTTTTAAGTAAAGTAATTCCAATAAAACCTTCTTTCTCGTAAGCTTCTTCCACTACTTTTACATCATCTGCTGAATTAATCATTAAAGGAGTGAAAATTCCAGGAAAAATTGGTCGTCCGGAAAGAGGTATAATAGTTAATTTATCAGGTAAAATCTGATCTGTTGAGACAATAGCATCTACAACTTCATCATTATCATATTTCATATACTTAATATAATAACAAATCAGGTTGCAAGGCAAATATTATTTTTTTAATGCAGCAGAAATCAAAATATTATCCTGATACCAGTCAATCAACAAAGAATAATTTTCTTCCTGATATCCTTCTGAAGAAACCTTAATCTTACAAACACTGGCAGATTTTAATTCTTCAGCAGGCACTTCAGTAAGAAACTGCCATTTATTTTTATACAAAACTCTGAATTCACAAAGTTCAGTAATATCTTTTCCTGTTTCAGCATCAATAGCAGTAGCTGTAATATTCAGGTTTCTTACCATTCCCTTCAGAAAATCACAATCAAGCAGAACATCTTCTTTCCCAACAGAAAATGACTTCCACCATACGTAAGGACCAACAACAACTTTTACCCTGTAATCCCCCTGTTTCATATAAACACTCTGCATAGTATAAGTTTTATTTTTTGAGGCCGGTCTTGAAACTTCCAGTTTTTTATTTACTAAACTAAACTTTTCATAAAATCTGGTACCTTTTACCGCAAAAGTTCTTCGTGTAAATTTTACTTCAGGAATTTTTTCATTATCATTTTCAAAAAAATAAGCCTTCATTGGCAAGTCCATTTTTTCAGAAAGTGCCCTAGGCATTACCATTTCTACATTTACTGGAGTTATCCAATGGCGGAAAATAGTTCTATAAAAAAATCCTGTTTTAAATCCTGCAAAAATCAGCAGAACTACAAACAAAACAGAAAAGAATATTTTTCTGAAAAGAATTTTATATTTATCTTTCTGTTCAAATTTAGGAAAAGTAACTGATTTTTTATCAAGAACAGATTTTGCCAGCTGAACTCTTATTTCGTGAACATCATAATGCTTCAAATATTTTTTTACAACTTTTAAAACCTGATCAATTGACTGATATCGTTTTTTTGCCTTTGGTTTGATCATCTTGTGAATCAAAGAACAAACTTCCCTAGGAACAGTTTTATCAATCTTTCGTGGAGAAATATATCTGCCTTTTTTTATTGTATTTAAAGTTTCTAAAGAAAAAGTTCCAGGATAAGGTTTTGTTCCTGTAACCATTTCATACAGCATAATTCCCAATGCATAAATATCAGCTCTGTTATCTACATTCGCACTGTCTTCAAACTGTTCTGGTGGCATATAAGCAGGTGTTCCTAAAGCAACCCCGGTAGCTGTAATATTTTCTTTTTCTTCAGAATCACTGGCAATTCCAAAATCAGCAAGTTTAATTTCACCTCGTTTTGAAATAAGAATATTACCAGGCTTAATATCACGATGAACAATATCTTTGGAATGGGCATATTTTAATGCATAACAGGCATCCTGCATTATAAGCATTGCAATTGGAACAGGAATAGACACCTGCTTTGTAATCAAATTATCAACAGCCATTCCATCAACCAGTTCTTCAACCATATAACGATAGCCGTCTTCTGTAAAATAATCAAAAAGATGAACTATATAAGGACTCTGCAAATCAAGGAGAATTTGAGCTTCTTTTTTAAAACGTTCTGCATTTCCAGATTTATTTCTGGCAGTCATTTTTTTTATTACAACATACCGTTTTAATGATGGATGAATAGCTTTATAAACTACCCCCATTCCGCCTTTTGCAATAATTCCCAGAACTTTATACTTTCCAATTACCGACGGAAAATCATCTGCCATTTTTTTCTCCTCACTTTATAAATTCACAATTTAACATTCAGTATCAACATCAACCAGATCAAAATCAGGATCAAATTTCTGTCCGTTTTTTACAAGAGCAACATGCTGTTCTCCAGGATTATGAAACTGAATATATTTCCCGTTCTGCCTCAGTTTGTACAAACCAGATACAGGTCTATGTCCTCCAAGATAAACATAATTTTCTATATCATTCATTTCAGCAAGATTTTTTATAACCAGTTCTACACTACCATCTTCTGCAGCGTCGTTATCTGTCCATGTAAGTCCTTCTACAACAGTTCCGTCAGTTCTTGCATTTATAAGTTGATTTTTTGTAAAACCTTTTTTTGGTTCCGCATGAGAAATTACACAATTCTGATTAACAAAAATCAGAGGCATATCATATTCTACACAGGACAAAATATACAGAACATCATCACCGTAATAATCAGTAATAAAAGTTCTTACCATTTTTCCTTCATCTGCATATTTTCTAAAACCATAGTCCCCTTCACTGCTTTTATTCATGATATTTTCATGATTACCCTTTAAAAACTGAAAATTTTCAGGATATAAGCATTTTAATTCCATAAGAGAACAGATTGTATTTAATCCGTCTTTCATTTCTTCAGTCATTGCAGTTCCTGTGGTAATTCCAAATTTGAATTCAGTTGAAATTGCAAACCATCGGATAATTGAAGAATGTTCAGAATGAAGGGCATCTCCTACACAAACAAGATTTATAAGTTTTTTATCAAGAGCTTCAAGAACAGTATAACTTTTATCAGTTCCTAAAAAATCTTCTGTAAGAGGATATTTTAATATATTGTATACAAATTTTGGTCTGGCATGAATATCGGGAACAACTACCAGTGGCAAACTGGAATTACGATAATCCAGAACTCCTCCAGGAATCCCGGAATCTGAAGCAGGTCTATAATCAGTAAATTCCGTTTCCATTATAACAGAACACTTCTCTGCCAAATTAAAGAGAAAATCATGATCAGGTAATTGAGATTTAAATAACAGCTCTTTAAAATATTTTAAGTCTTTATCCATGAAGTAAGTTATCTTTTAGAATTAAGAAATTACAAGGCTCGTATTTCCAATTGTAATCTTATCTCCAGGAATCAGTTTTACATATTTATCTGCTGGAATTTTTGCACCATTTATAAATGTACCATTTGTGCTTCCCACATCCTTTATAAAATATGCATCCTTAATTTTCTGAATCAGTGCATGATGTCTACTTGCAAGTTTATTATCAACTATAACATCATTATCTGTATCACGACCAATTGTTATTTTTGCCACAAGACTTACTTTTTTATTATTAAACATTAAATAAGAAGCAGCCTTTGTTTCTCCAATTGAATCTAAATGCTGTCCTACAGGACTGTTTGTTACGATTGTTTGATCACTCATATATAAAATTATAATCCTCTAAGTATTTCTATGCAATTTATTTTTCTATAGACAATATATTAAAGATTGGAAGTTCAGATTGAACAATATCTTTAAATGCTCCTAAAATTCTTCTTATTTCTTTTTTTGTTGTTCTGTCCATTGCAGAAAAGCACTTTATAATCCCCTTAGTAGACTGAAGTTTATTTTTCATAATATCATAGTTATTTTTATATCCTGTAGCATGATAAATCTGGAACAATGCTTTTATGAATTTTTCTCTATCTTCAAGAGACTCTCCATCAACCCACTCATTTATAGTTTTTTCAAAAAATTTACTTTCATCAGTAAAATCACCACCATCCACAAGATGTGTGCCACAAATCTGCCATGTAAGAGGATCATGCTGATTAATCCCCTTATCCACTGCTTTTATGACTTTATAATTTGTATCATGATGAAATAACATTCCAACAATATCGCTTTGCACATAGCGAGTTTCAATTACAGGACGAATTCTCAAGTAGCTTTCAGATTTATAAAAATCAGGATAAATAAAACCAGGTCCATCCATATTATAAATTTTCTTAATTCGTTTCTGAATTTTAGGATCTACCATAGAAGCCGCATAAACAGCCATATGACCACCTTTAGAATGACCACAGACAATTATGTCATGCTTAAAATATGAAGCAACCTCGTTTAAATATTCAAAAGCCAGAGTTTTTGAAGGAACAATGTCCTTAAAAGTAATATAAAAATCTTCTTCCCAACCAGTAATGGAATCATCAGTGCCTCTGAATGCCACTACAGCAGTTTTTCCAATAACAAAAGTAATAGCAGCAAACTGAATGACCTTTTCTTCGTCAAAAATCTCTTTATATCCGCAAACTTTTATCTGCCCAAACCGGTTTGTTTTACCAGCAGAAAGAAGCAGCTCAGGACAAAGAGGATTAATTCCAAATCCCATATTTTTACGTTCTTTTACATCAGGAGATTTATTAAAATCTTCACATACCTGTGCTAAAGACTTCTGGTTCCTGAAATCTTCGCTTACAATACCTTGAAAATGATTGTATGACAATTCTGCAAAGGCAAGTCCATCTACAGTATTTACAGGACTAGCATCAAAGGAAAGATCCCCTCGCCATTTTAAATATTCAAACAAATTGGATGAAAGCATTCTAAACCTCCCTTCCAGGGCAAACGCATTATAAACAAAAATCCGATTTTTTTGGCTCCCAGTCACGGTTGCGTGATTCAAAACCGCGCAATAATGCGCTACACGCTTTTTGTGGTATAGAAACTATTGAACTGCCGCTTCGCAGCAGCCACAAAAAGGAACCACGCCCCGCTCCTTCGCACCAACATTACGGAAAAGCATTTATAATGCGTTTGCCCTGACCTCCCTTCCTCAAATTTAATACATTTCTAACGATTTTTAAAGGTTGAACTCTATTTATGAATGTACTTTTGAACATACAACAAAATACCACTTCAAAGACCGGAAAGATGTTCTGGAAAACAGTTTGATCCTAAATTAATTCCTGCAGTGATTGAAATCATCCGCAACGAAACAATAGATAAACTATAAAAAAGTCATTATACTATCTCTCAAAAAATAATTGATTTTTATCAATTTAATCTGATGATAGAGGTTATTAAAAAATGAACTTGATTTATGGAATCAAAGACAGACCTGGTTTCGGCAAAATATTTTTATTTGCCGTTCAGCAGCTTTTGGCTATCATGGCAGCTACTATTGCAGTTCCAGCCATTGTAGGTAACGGACTTACAGCTTCTGCAGCTTTATTTGGTGCAGGTATTGGTACTTTTGTTTATTTACTCTTTACAAAAAGTTCAAGCCCTGTATTTTTAGGAAGCTCATTTGCCTTCATAGGTTCTATGTTCAGTGCTTTTGGTGGCGCTGCATCATTAGCTGCAGGTTATTGGGGACTTATTATTGGAGCCCTTATGGCAGGTTTAGTTTACGTTATTATTGCAGTCGTAGTAAAATTCTGCGGCGTTTCCTGGATTGACAAACTTTTGCCACCTGTAATTATAGGTCCTACAGTTTCTATCATTGGATTAAGCCTTTCAGCAAACGCTGTTGGTGATGTAATGAAATCAAGTGTAGAAGGCGGAAGCACTTATGTAGCATTAATCTGTGGTTTAGTAACATTAGCTGTAACAATGCTTTGTTCTACATACGGAAAGAAAATTGGAAGACTGATTCCTTTTATCATTGGTATTCTTGCAGGATATGCCCTGGCCTCAATTTTTGCACTCATTGGTTATGCAGCAGACCTTCCTTCATTAATCGTTATCAATTACGATGCATTAAAATCATTAGACTTTTCTAAATTCAGTGCATACCTTTCATTCCCTAAATTCACATTTATTTTAGGTGGAATTGAAGGCTTAAAAGGCATTACAGGCTCTTATCTTCTTACTCTTTTTGCAGCTTACGTTCCAGTTGCTTTTGTAGTATTTGCAGAACACCTTGCAGACCACAAAAATCTTTCTTCAATCATCGGTCAGGATTTACTAAAAGAACCAGGATTAACACGTACACTTTTAGGTGATGGTGTTGGTACAATGATTTCTACATTATTTGGCGGATGTCCTAATACAACATACGGAGAATCAATCGGTTGTGTAGCTATCACTCGTAATGCTTCAACAATTTCTATCTGGGGCTGTGCAATTCTTTGTGTTATTTTCTCTCTAATTACACCATTAGTTGCATTCCTTGAAACAATTCCTTCATGTGTAATGGGTGGAGTTTGTATCGCTCTTTACGGATTTATTGCCGTTTCAGGATTCAAAATGTTCCAGAAAGTTGATCTTAACAAAAACAGAAATCTTTTTGTTGCATCAATCATCTTCATTACAGGTGTAGGTGGAATGGTAGTAAGTTTTGGTCAGGTTCAAATCAGAACAGTTGCATGTGCACTTATTCTCGGTATTTTGACAAATCTTATGCTTTCAAAAGAAAAAGACGAATAAAAAAACAATAAATTTGTAATTATGGAGGGGAAAGCCTTCCCCTCGCTACAAACGCCTGGCGTTTTCCGCTACCCCTTCTCCTAGGGGCAAGCCCCTAAAACCCCAGAATAATTTGGGTAAAAAAAATCCACGAAAATAATCTTTCGTGGATTTTTTTCTTTAACAAGCAACCTTACATATTATGCAAGAATTTTATCAACTACAAGTTTACCCATTTCTTTTGTTCCAACAAGTTTACCTGCAGCTTTAAGTGCATCACGGTCAGCACCAGCAATATCACCTGTTCTCCATCCTTCATTAAGAACAGCCTGAACAGCATCTTCAATAACTTTAGCTTCAGTTTCAAGTTTAAAGTCATAACGAAGTAACATTGCAGCAGAAAGAATTGTAGCCAATGGGTTAGCAAGATTTTTTCCGGCAATATCAGGAGCTGAACCATGAATAGGTTCATAAAGACCAGGACCAGTACCGTTTCCTAAAGAAGCAGAAGCAAGCATACCAATAGAACCTGTAATCTGTGAAGCTTCATCAGAAAGAATATCACCAAACATATTTGAAGTTGCAATAACATCAAACTGACGAGGATTTCTAACCAACTGCATAGCAGCATTATCAATATACAAGAAATTCAATTCAACATCTGGATATTCAGGTTTTACAGTTTCAGCAACTTTTCTCCATAAGCGGCTTGAATTTAAAATATTAGCCTTATCAACAACAGTAAGAATCTTTCTTCTGTTTTTAGCAGATTCAAAACCAAGACGAACAATACGTTCAATTTCTTCCCAAGTATATTTTTCAGTATCATAAGCAGAACGTCCGTCTGGAGAAGTTCCTCTTTCACCAAAGTAAATACCACCAGTTAATTCACGAACAATTAAAATATCAAGTCCGTCACCAACAATTTCATCTTTTAAAGGACAAGCAGCTTTTAACTGAGGGAACATAACAGCAGGACGGAGGTTAGCATAAACTTTCATACCACCACGAAGTCCAAGCAAAGCTTTTTCAGGACGAATAGAAGGATCTACATCATCCCATTTTGGACCACCAACAGCTCCAAGTAAAACAGCATCTGAATGCAAACAGATTTCAAGCTGATCTTTTGGAAGAGGATTTTTAAACATATCAATAGCTTTACCACCGGCAATTACATCCTGATATGTCCATGTGTGACCAAATTTTTTACCAACAGCATTTAATACATTAACTGCTTCTGCAACTACATCTGGACCAATTCCATCACCTGGAATAAGTGCAATTTTCTTTTCCATTTCTATACTTCCTTTAATTTTGTTTTACAATTTTACCAAATCGTTTTTCAATATCATGAATAAGCTTAAATTCAAATGAATCACATAATGCAATCCATGAAGCTTCAATCAAGTCAGCTGAAACACCCATAGTAGTCCAGGTTTCTGCTCCATCTGTACTTTCAATAATTACACGAACTTTAGAAGCTGTAGCAGATTTTCCATCTAATACACGAACTTTAAAGTCTACAAGCTTAATTTTACCTACAAGAGGATAAAAATGCTCTAAAGCTTTTCTCAAGGCAATATCAAGGGCATTTACAGGACCGTCACCTTCTCCAGCTGTCATTTCAATCTGATCATCAACCTCAACCTTAATCTGTGCACAACAGCACACTCCTTCTTCTGGGCGAGGATTAGATGATGAAATCTGGTAATAATGAAGTTTAAAAAATGGCTGATACTGACCAAGCATTTTTCGGATTAAAAGTTCAAAACTTCCATCAGCACCCTCAAACTGATAACCAGCAAATTCCATATCTTTAATTTTCTGAACAATATCATTTACAATAGGATCATTTCTATTAACATTTGGAGCAAATTTTTGAACTTTCTCAATAATAGAAGAACGCCCTGCAACTTCACTCATTAAGAATACACGGCTGTTACCAACTTCTTCTGGATTAATATGTTCGTATGCAAAAGGATTTTTTAAAATTGCATCAATATGCATACCAGCTTTATGAGCAAATGCAGAAGAACCTACATAAGGAAGCTGATTATTTAAGCTAAGATTTGTAAATTCTGCAACACGTTTACAAATTGCAGTAAGATTTTTTATATTTTCCTGAGGAATACATTCATATCCCATTTTCAACTGCAAATCTGGAATAATTGTAGAAAGATTAGCATTACCTGTGCGTTCACCAAAACCAAGTAAAACACCTTGAACATGAGTTGCACCTTCAGAAACAGCAATTAAAGAATTAGCAACACCAAGCCCTGTATCATTATGACAATGAATACCAACCTTTACTTTATCACCAAAAACTGCCACAACATCCTTTACAGCAGCCCTTAGTTCATCAATCATAAAGCCACCTTTAGTTTCACAAAGACTTAAAACCTCTGCTCCACCATCAACTGCAGCCTGTAAAGTTTTTATAGCATAATCACGATTTTCTGCATAGCCAGAAAAAAAGTGCTCTGCATCATAAATAACCTTGCGTCCATTTTCAACCAAATAGGCACAGGAATCTTTAATCATATTTAGGTTTTCTTCAAGAGAAGTCTTAATAATATCAGTTACCTGGAAAGTCCATGTCTTACCAAAGATAACAACATATTCTGTTCCAGCCGAAAGAAGATTCTGCATATTTAAATCTTCAGAACATTTAATGTCCTTTCTGCGTGTTGAACCAAATGCACAGATTTTTGCAGTTTTAAAAGTAACCTTTTTTATTTCCTGGAAAAATTCCATGTCCTTAGGATTTGAACCAGGATTACCAGCTTCAATAAAACTTACACCAAGTTCATCAAGAGCATGACAAATATGTATTTTGTCCTGAACTGAATAACTGATGCCTTCACCTTGTGCACCATCACGTAAAGTTGAATCAAGAATATCGATTTTTTTCATACATATAGAGAATATCAGTTATTAAAGAAAGTATCAATTTGAAAACAAGAAAATATTAAGTATTTTTAAAGATATTAAATAATACTTAAGTTTATTATTCCCGAAAAATAAAAAGGCATAAAAAAAACCCTCAGAAAAGAATTCCGAGGGTTTTTGGTATTAAGTATTAAAACTTAAATTAGAACCAGTATTCAGCTCCAACTGGAACTTTGAATGAGTTAGCTCCACCAATTACGAATGTATCAGCTACACCACCAAAAAGATATCCGTTACCGAATCCTTTCTTAGCATATAATTCACCACCAAGTGAGTTTTCACCTTGAGCAAATTTATAACCTGCGTTTACACCAAGGTCACATACACCAAGACCATATTCAGCCTGAACTTCACATCCAGCTGTTAAGTTATCAGTAACTTTAGAACCTTTGTTTTCAAAGTTACAAATTACATGACCTTTGAAGCTAAGAGCATCGAAACCACCTGCAAAACCGATTGTTCCGTTTACTGTGCCTTTGTTTTTAACATCAGCAAGACCACCAACTCTTACACCAACTTCTACTAATACAGGAAGAGCTAATACATCAACACCAACCTGAACATCACCTACAGTGTTTGCTTTACCAATATACTGAGCTTTTAACTGAGCAACATCAGTAATTGTATAACCAATACCACCCTGGATAGCTGTACCAGCAGCACCCCAATCTTCATTTGGATCAATAGCAGCACCAATGAACAATCCGTCAACTGGTCTTAAAGCTAAAGTCATACCATTCTGTGGATTCATACGAGCGAAGATAGCATCTTCACCAGCTACACAGAATTCTGTTCTGTTACCGTTATCACCGATAGATCCACGGAGATCATCTAACTGGATTTTACCAAACTGTACCTGTAATGGTCCAATATTAGCCCAGATTTTAGCCTGATCGCCAATACCAATTGTACCACCGTTTGAATCAACGTTTAAGTTGAAACCGATATTTTCATCTTCGTCAGCTGCACCAAAAGATACGCCAACACGTGAACCATCAGCCCAACCTGGAGTTGCAACAACTGAACCAGATTTGAAATCAGATGTTGAAATTACATCCATTCCTGAGCGTCCCCAGGCACCAACATTTACTTCTGCAAAAAGGCTTGTTGCCAATGCAGCTACTGTTAAAATTCCTACGATTTTTTTCATTTGAAAAAATCCTCCTTTTTTTTAATGGACATTTACTAAATCAACGATTTTATGTTTTTGTAAATTTCCAATTTATATTCACTCTAACATCGACAACGTTGTAAGTCAAGAAAATTCTGTTATTTTTTATTACCTACCGTTAGTTATTAAAATTTTTGTAATTTTTCCATATTTAATTTGTTGATTATTTTTTTGATCTTCACGCAGGGCAAACGCATTATAAATGCTTTTCCGTAATGTTGGTGCGAAGGAGCGGGGCGTGGTTCAAAAACACTCTTTTTGTGGCTGCTACGAAGCGGCAGTTCAATAGTTTCTATACCACAAAAAGCGTGTAGCGCATTATTGCGCGGTTTTGAATCACGCAAC
>JALEPQ010000139.1 GCA_022768685.1 Spirochaetia bacterium | reverse complement strand
AAAAATTGCTTCAAGAATTTCATTAGGGATTTGAGTTACAGAATCAAAAACAGCTGCCAGATTTTCGTAATCTTTAACAGCATCTCTGTAAGGACATGTATAAACGCCTCCCATAATATTGGTGAACTGGGAAATAAAATGAAGAAATGGTAATCTTGAAAAACACAATAACCAGTTTACTGACTTTACAGCATTATAAAGATTTTTTCTGGTTGAACCGCGTATTTCATTTAAGACAGAATCCAGACTTGCAGATAAAGAATTTTTTAATTCCATTGAAGGATCTTTTGAAAAATCGTTCATAAAAGGATCTGCATGAGCATTTATATTATCAGATAATTCGGGAGAAACAAACGAACTTAAAAAAACATAAAAACTGCCTGTATTATCTTCTATTCCGGACAAATAGTTTTTAAAAAAATCAGCTGCATCTTTTAATGCTTTTAATTGGGTATAAAACTGTTCTTCAAGAACATATATTCTATGATTCAAAAGACCAGGATGATCCCTGTTCACATTTCGTGCCATGGCTGCAAGAATATCCTGATTATAAATCTGCTCCTGAGTACATTTTTTGAACATTGCTCTAAGCCAGATAAAAAAACGATGAAACAGACTTTCCTGATCCATCTTTAACCGAAGCGTAATATTACTATCAGGTTCAGTTTCTTCTGTAGCTGTAAACTGGACGGAAGGAGATGCGGTCTGATTTATTCTGGAAAGCATAAGTGCCCTATCCTGAGAATCTAACCCGGCAACTAATTTATCAAAAGACCCTTTTCTTTCGTTTTCCTGCATACTATTTTTATGATATTGTAAAAGCAAAATAAATGCAATTTTACAAAAAAGGTTTTATAGATAATGATAAAAGCAATTGCTGCTATGGATAAAAATGGACTGATGGGGAATAATTTTGAACTTCCATGGAAAACCAGAACTGATACAAACTGGGATTTACAGAATTTTAAAAAGCTTACTACAGGTAATATCGTTTTTATGGGATATAACACTTACAAAAGTTTACAGAACCCTCTTCAAAATCGATTGAACGTCGTAGAAGTAAATCGTCCTCTTTCAGAAACTTTGAAAGCAGGTTTTCAGACAACACCATCTCTTGAAAATTTTTTAACAACAAATAAAGAACTTCTGTGTACCAGAGATCTTTTTATTATAGGTGGAAGTAAGATTTTAAAAAAATATGCAGGCTATATTGAAGAACTCATACTTACAGAATTTTTTTTTAGTGAAAAAGGAAATATCTATTTTCCTTCTGAAATCCTTCAAAACTTCAATGCCTGTAAACAGATTGGACAATACTCCAACGGAAACATAAAAATTTTTTTTAATCGCAATTAATTCCGAATTTTATATACTTTAAGACTTTTTTTCATTATATTAAATTTTATGAATTTGAGATTAATTCTTAAATTCTATTACAATTAAATTCTATTACAAAAGCAAAATATTTTTATAGAGGTATATATGTCTAAGAAAAGAATTCCAATCACTTTATTATGTGGTTATCTTGGAGCAGGTAAAACAACATTACTCAACAAGGTTTTAACTAATCAGAAAGGTTACAAAGTTGCCGTTATTGTAAACGATATTGGTGAAGTAAACGTTGATGAACGCCTTATTTCAAAGGAAGCAAATATTACAGACACAAACAGTATTCTTCCTCTTACAAACGGATGTATCTGCTGTACTTTGAAATCAGATATGGTTAAAGGTATCGAAGACTTAATGAAAACTGGAAAATATGACTATGTTATGATAGAAGCTTCTGGTGTTTGTGAACCAATGCCAATTGCACAGGCTATTGAGCAGATTGAAATTGGTAAACTTGATAACGTAGTTGGTGTTGTTGATGCCAGCCGTTTAGTTGAAGAATTTGGGGCAGGAGATGCACTTGCAGATACTTATGAAAATAAAGATGCAGAAGAAGCTGAAGAAGATATTGAATCACTCTTAATTCAGCAGATTGAATTCTGTTCTACTCTAATTATCAACAAAAAGGATCTTGTTACAGAAGACCAGATGAAAAAAGTTCGTGCTGTAATTAACATGATTCAGCCTTCTGTAAAAGTAATTGAAACAGATCATTGTAACGTTGCAGTTGAAGATATCATAGGAACAGATCGTTTTGATTTTGAAACTGTTTATGCATCTGCAGGTTGGGTAAAAGCTCTTGAAGAACATGACGAGCATGAACATGATGACGATGAACATGAACACCACCATGACCACGATGATGAGGATCACGAACACAATCCTGCACATGGAGAAGAAGGTCACAAATGTGATGAACATTGTCATCACCATCATCATGAACACAAACATGAAGGTGAATCTGAAGACGAATACGGAATTGGTTCATTTGTTTACTATCGTCGCCGTCCATTCAATCGTGTAAAACTTGACGAATATGCTTCCAGATGGCCAAGAAACATTATCCGCTCAAAAGGTGTAATCTGGTTCAGTGATGAAGAAGAAATGGCTTATGTTCTTGAAACTTCAGGCCGTCAGATTCAGGCTGGTTACTCAGGAAACTGGCTGGCATCTTGTCCAAAAGAAGAAATTGAACAGGTACTAAAAGAAGAACCTCAGATGAAAAAAGACTGGGATGAAAAAGTTGGTGACCGTATGATTAAATTAGTTGTAATTGGTCAGCACTTAGACCGTGAACAGATTGAAAAAGATCTGGATGCCTGCCTGGATTAATATTCATAAAATTGAGGCTAGGCCTTGTAAAGTGCACCCCTAAAGTTTGACAAATAAAGTTCAATTTCAGAGGTGCATTTTTTTATATCAACCACCACAAGAAGTATTTTCAGAAGCGTAATCAGAACTTTCTATTTCATACGTACCTTCATAATTTCCCCGCCAGGCTTTTATATTGTAATGATTGTTTTTTACATCTGATTTAGTATCTCCCACATAAACATATTCAACTTCAGTATAATTATTTTCACTCAAATGACCTTCCATCATTACAATGCCGGTTATATTTCCTTCACCATCAAAATCTCTGGAAACAACTGTTGCAGTATGTCCAGTCTCAATTCCTTTTCCAGGATCTGGACTCCAGACCAAAACAGTACCTGGCGTTACAATTTCAGGATTTGTAAGATTTTCCAGCCCTGAAGAGGTTTTTGAAACATTCTTACCAGAATTATCTGAGTAGTAGTCTTTTGACTGAGTTGAATCCATTGCTTTAGTGTGATTTCCGTCAAAATATGCCTCAGAAAACGAATCAGCCATTGGAGAATAATGTTCCTGCCCACTAGCTTTTGAACCAACAGCATCAATTACTGCAGAAACATCAGCACAATTATACGATTTTGGGATTCCCATTTCAGAACCTAAAGTCTTCATTTTATGTTGACTGTACCCGGTAAAAGCAGCTATTGCTCCAGCATAAAGCATATTCTGAGATTTTTTTGAACCCCTCTTAAAATTTCCATCTTCATCATAATAATTAACAGGATCAGTAGCACAATAAGCGTAATAATTTCCACCATCCCGCTTTTTATCTTCTGAGAGAAAACTTTTCATATCAGAAGAATAAACTCTATCTCCAAAGTCAAATAGATTGGCTCCTAAATAAAAGTAACTGCCCTTGTAATGAAATTCGCCGTCAACAGAATAAAAATTTCCCCAGGAATTTGTTTCATAACTACAGTTATAATCAGAGGCCTCATTAAAAATGCCACAACTATTATTATGATAATCACTTATGTTATAAGAAACCTTCTTTGAATCCGAATAAATACAAATATATGACGAATCCTCTCCAATCGATAAAACTGAATATATTTCTCCGCTATTGCTAATATTCTGATTCTCAGAATTGTCTGTAAGTTTCATCATGTCCGTCTGAAAATCTTTTTCACCAGTTTCTTTTACTTTGTAACTTTCATATTCCGAAAAATCTGTATCGCCTATTATTCTGTAGTTCTTTTCATAATTACTATCCGCATTAACTATCTTCTCAAAATCCTGTAGACCTTCATTCTCCAGAGAATATAAATCAGCAGAATTATTATTCTCCATTACAGGAACAGAATAAAGAATTTTTCTGGAACTACCTTCGTATATAAAATGACGTCTATCTTTTCTGTTATTACATATTTCAATTATTCGGCCTAACGCATCATATACAAATTCTTTAATAACAGAATCACCTGATATCAGATTATCGTTTTTTATGTAAACAGGTTTATCTATAGTGTCGTATTTTAACTCGGTTCTGAATCGTTCACTTTCCTTCCTTAACAATCGACCATCATCATCCCAAAAATAATTTTCACCAGCTGATTCAGTTTCAGAAACATGTTTCTTTTTAAGCCGATTATAGACATCATATTCATAAACTATTTTTCCAACAGGAGTTTCTGTTGTTTTTACACTACCACTTTTTGTATAAGTATACTTTTCCCACCAGCACTCTTGATAAAACGGAATAATGATTTTATTTGTTAGGTTATTCTTTGCTAAAATAGATTCAATTTTCCATTTGGCATTATCATCCAAAAAGATTTTTTGTAAGTTCAGATTTTGAGATTTTAAATAACCACCACAATTTATATATTCATTCTCAAAAAATACTATTTTTTCATCAGAAGGAAATGAAAAAATATTTTGAAGTCTTCCTTGTTCATCATATTCATATTTTTGAAGGATTCCTTTTTCTTTAATTTCCCACTGAATTTTTCCATCTTCATCATAAATTATAATATTGCAAAAAATAATTTCTCCATTATTACTTATGCCACACTTCAAAACTTTTCTACCAGCTTTATCATAATCGCTAATGATTTTTATGCCGTTTAAATACTCCCGCAATATCTCTCTGCCCATACAATCATATTCAAAAATAACCTTATTCAGAGACACATCATCAAAAACACTGGCAATATTTCCGTAATTATCATATTCATAACAAAAATCAAATTGTTTTCCAGAAGTTCTTACTTTTCTCCCTAAATCATCATATTCATTTTTTATACAGATATTCAGATTTTCATCAAATTGAGAAATTAACTGACCACAATCATCATATTCAAAACTTAAATAACTTTTTCCAGTAGAAGCTTTCTGTACATTTCCAAGAGGATTAGACACAACTTCTGAAAAATCGCCATTTGAATAACTAATTTTTTTCAGCCCATTTTTTTTATCAAAAGAAATTTCTTCCCACTGCCCTGAATTAAAAACATTTCTTTGAGAATTCTTATGCTGATCATAATAAAAATTAATCATTTCGCCAGAATTCAATTCTTCTTTCTTTATGGCACCACCTTTTTCAATTGTTAAAGTTCTGATCATTCCGTCTCCATTTTTTATTGAAAGGTATCTTCCACTTTTATTCAGGTCATAAAATATTTCACCACAATCATTTCTTGAAATACTATAAAGTTCACCATTTTTATATTTGTACGTTTTTACATTTCCATAAAAATCGGATTCTTCTTCCAGCCAGCCAGAAGCATTATACTTATTTGATACTTTCACCAGCCCCGAAAAATCTCCTGTTACAAGTCTTCCTTCCACATCAAACTGATTTAAAATATAGGAACTATCGCTATTGATACATAAAGATAATTTTCCTTCTGGCGTATAATAATACTTCTGCACATTATTTTCTCTTAATGACTGCACACAATTGCCAAGTACATCATATTCAAATTCCTGAATTCCATTTTTATCAATGATTTTTACAGGTCTGTTCCAGCAATCAAAAAATAACTGCGAATTCTTTTTGCCAGAATGCAATACAATTAATGTGTTGGCAGAAAGATTACGTTCATAAACTTCGTTATAGAGAATTTTCTCTTGTAAATCTTTTATATTCCACGAAAGAAGATTTCCATAACAATCATAGACATAGTTTTTTATACAATTTGGACTACTTATTTTTTTTATATATCCATTCCAATCGTAAAAATAGCTATACTGGTTTTCTTCAAAATCACTGGATAATATCAATCGACCTAGAATATCATGGTCAAAGAAAGCTTTTTTTCCATATTCATTTATGATTTCAGTTTTTTTTGTTCCATTGTTTCTATAAGTGTTAATTATTTTCTTTCCATTAGAATCCTCAACCGTCAATAAACGTCCAGCTTTTGAATATGTAAAACTTTTCCAAAAACCATCATTTTCAATAATTTTCTTTAATCGTCCAATTTCATCATAGTGATATTCAGTTTTACAATTTCCCCTGCATTCAATAACCGACTTCTTATTATTATTTTTATAAATATTTCTTTGAACAAATGAAAAACTATCTTCCTTCAACGAGAATTTTTTTTCCGCAGAATCTGAATAATCTGCATTTAGAACAGATTTTTTTTCACTAATTACAAACCCTAAAGAATCATATTCATATTCAGTTTTCAAACCCTGTTTTACAAAATACTTACAATCATCCTGATTAAAGTTCCATACTGTAAAGCTGATTTTTCTTCCACAAGAATCATAATCATATTCAGTAAACAACTCGCCATCAAAAAAAATCTTCAAAACATTATCACATCCATCATATACAGTAGTTTTTTCATATGATTTTCCAGTAATTAAATCTTTTTCTACAAGCCTGATTTCACGGTTTCTTTTGTCAAAAAATCTTTTAACTTCCCTTAAATCATAATAATTTTCTGTCCTTGAAGAATCACTATATGCATAAGTGACTACTCTTCCAATAAAGTCTACATATTTTGTAAGCCGATTTTTCTCATCATAAAAATATTTTTCTTCATAAGTTTCACTTTCATTATTTATAACTTTTCTTTCAGTTATGCTTCCATAATTGTTATACTTATAAAAATAAGTACACCCATTTTCCATAACAGATTTTAACAAGCCGTTTGAATAATAAGTGCAAGTTGAAATTAAACTGCCACAATAATAAACAGCTATCACATTTCCTTTTGAATCACAGTCAAAACTTAGATAAAATCCATCTGAATCTCTTTGTTTTTGAATTTTTCCAAATTTATCATATTCAACAGAAACTTCAGCTCCATTATTGAATGCCACTTTGTTAATCTGATTATAGGAATCATAAGAAAATGTTCTAGAACACCCATCTTCATTTATTCCACTAACCAATCCTTTTGTATTATTTGAAAATTTTATGATTTTTCCCTTCGGAACCTCCACATAAATTGTATTGCCATTTTCGTTATATATATATTTTGTCTGTATCCCAATGGAATTGGTATAATAAAAAGTTTTATCTTCTGGTTTATACGAAAAATTCTCTGCATCTCCATTTTCATTTATAATTTTTGATACAACTTTTTTTCCCATTTTTGAATTATTCTCATATTTAATAGAAATGTTATTTCCATCTGCTTTTGTTATTTTTGACAGCAGCCCGGTAGAATCATAAGCATAACCGTACTTTAAATTTTCATTATTCACTACACTAACTAAAGAACTTCCTGAGTAAACATAAGTTGCATTTCCTGAGACATTTCCTGATATTGATGTTATATAATTACTGCTATTTCGTTTTATTTGAATAGTTTCACTTGTTTTTAATTTTATAGAAGATACACGTCCCTTTGTTTTATTAAATACAGTTTGATTTCCATTTGAATCAATCTCTTTTTCCAATAAGCCGTATGAATCATAATAAATTTTTTTCCCATTTTTATATGAGACTAAAAATCCTCCACTGTTGTCATTATCCGTAGCAACAGCCCCATCAGATTTTCTTCCATATATTTCTATGCCTTTTACTATTTCTGCCGCAGGAATCCATTTTCCATTCGCGGAATAAAGAAAAGCATATTCATTTCCTTCTCCATCCAGATATTTAATAGTATTTTTCGTTCCATATATATGGTCTTTAGATGAATATCTTCCGTATGATGCATAAACATTTTTTTCATCAGCTTTGTCATTTTCTGTTTTGATTTGATAAAAAATAGTCAGCAAATTTTCCGTCATTGTCTTATACCCAGACCATTGTTGTTCCAGCTCTTCAAGCTCTGTACTTGGAAATCTAGGATGCTTTGTATTGTATTCTTCAATAGCTTTTAGACTTTCATCAATAACTATCAGTTTCTTTTCATTATCTGAAATCAAATCATTTACATCTCTAAACCTGCACCTGAGGATTCGTGAATCTAAAGAGCATTCCCAATTCTTCCCAAATGATTCTGTCACTCCAGAAGACGATAATTTCCTTTTTATAATAAATTTTTCAAGATAATCCTGAGCTATAAAATCCTCGGTACTATAAATAAAATCTCCTGTACTGATATTTACCGGATCTCCTGCACTTTCATAGCTTGCATAAAACTCTGCTGCTTTTTTAGTAACTTCATTGTATTTATTGCAGGCTTCACTTACTTTTTTTTGGGCATTTTCTATGCTTTTAGTATACTCAGTAATTTTTTTCTGGCTTTCTTCCACATTAGCTAAAACAGCATTCTGTTCTTCTTTTGTGAGAGTAAAATATTCACGATCAATAAACATTTTATTAAAATTTTCTGAATAGGCAGCATCAAATTCATCATATTCAGCCTGTTTCTGCGTAAGTGTTTTCATACATTCTGACAGATCATTTTCAGCAGCCTGTACTTCAGCATCAATAGCATTGTGTCTTGAGTCTATTTCTGCCTGAATTACCGAAATTGTTTTTTCATTTCCAGCAGTTCCGCTAAGACTATCTATTGTTGCAGATAATTGACCAATCGAATAACCTGATAAATTTCCTCCAGAAGAAGCTGCTGATGAGATACCACTTATAGTCGATGGAGAATAATCTCCTCCTGTAGAATTATCACCTTCTGAAGAATTATCTCCTCCACTATCTCCCGCTTCACCTCCATCACTGGAATTTCCGCTTCCACCATCAGTACTTCCAGAATTTCCATTTCCTGAAGATGAAGCCCCACTACCCGAAGAAGAACCACTATTTCCTCCAGAAACAGAAGAACTCCCCGAAGATGAATTTCCACTAGAAACAGAAGAACTCCCTGAAGATGAAGTTCCACCAGAGGAAGAACTGCCGGAACCTGCTCCCCAAACTAGAAAAGAAGAACAAAGAAGCAAAAAAATAAATATTGCAGTGACTTTTTTTGAATTAAAAGAATATGTCATAATCACTCCTATTTAAAAACTGTAATAAAACAGTTTTTCCAAAAGCCCAGCATCTTCAGAATAACCAGGAACATAACCAGTACATTTTTTTATAAACTTCAGTTGATTTATCGTGTTTCCGTAGATATAGCCATCCGGATGTCTTGCAGCTAAAAGTCCATCTGTAGATAAAGTTTGAAAAAATACACTTAGACTCCCCTTATCTCTATCAGAAGCCCAATCTGCAAAAATACAATTTTGTTCAGTTTCCAGGAAATTTTTACATGCAGTCTCAATTCTTGAATCATTAAAATTACGATTACTTTCATTCACAATAGAAACTGTATCAAGATAAACGTCAAAACCACTTTTACCATAAGTATATTTTTCAGTATGGCAATCCTTATCTGAATATAAAAAACCTAATACCTTATCTTTTAAAGCTGCAGATGTTATTTTTTCCGAAAGAACTTTACTAAATTCATCAAAAGAACAAACCAGATTCTCAACTTTACTAAGATCTACTGCACATATTGAAGCACGTGCACTTGAACCATACACTTGAGAAAACTGTTCTATTGCACATTTACATAAAGTTTCTGCACTTTTTGAAGAAGCTAAACTTATACGATTAAAAAAGATTTCATAATTCCATCCTGATGAAAGCAGCAGTCCTTCAGAACCTACTGCATATAATGCTGAGTCTTTAAATTCGTACATTACCTCTAGACATCCGCCGAAGCAGGTATCAAAACCAATAAAATCAATAGCCTTTTCCGAAAAAACATTTTCTACAGCTTTATTTAATTGATATAAAGACATATAAGTTCCTGAATTTTCATCAAATGCAAATCCTTTATATGTAGAAGGAAAATCATTTTCATTAACATCATCATTACGCCAACCAGTTCCATGTCCCCAGATTATTAATCCATAATGATTAGCAGGATATTTTGAAATCATAAAATCCAAAGTATGCTGAAGTATAAGTCCATCAGACAAATCTAGTTCAACATTTTTTCCGGGACCTAAACCTAATCTACTGAATTCAATTTCTTCTGACTGAATTTCTGTTCCACTTTTTTTCCCCGTTTTTATTTTATACAATCTTGTTTCCGACCAATTACCATTAGACGAATCATATCCATTATTTCGATCTACTAATGCCAGAATATTAACTTCGTCAGTATCAAGATTTGAAAATTCCATTTCATTCAAGTCTTCTATAGCTGAAGCCTCCAGATTATTATCTGCAGCCATATAAATCAAAATAGACCATTGTCTTTCCCCAGAATAAACTGAATAACTTGCATCTATATCTTTTTCACCATTAAAAACACTTACATTAAATCCCGTATATGTATTACAGGAACCCAGTATAAAAACAAATAAAAAAACAAAAGTACAAAAAATATATTTTTTCATTTTTCCCCCTGATTAAATTTTTTTTGCTAAAAATAAAAAATCTAAAAAGCATACATTCCAAATGAATCTCTCCAGCAAGATCCGTCCTCATAAACAATTTCACTAACATATAAAAAATCAACTAAGTATGGTTCTTCTGGTACTTCACTTAAAAACTGATCAAGACTCACACAATGTTCAAACATTTTTTCAGATTCAATATCTGAAGTTATATTCAAAACAACATTATTTCTTCCAAGCAAAGGAGAATTCCCCTCCTCATCAAATAAAAAAAACACAACAGTAAATCTGGAAATTTTCTTCAGTGCTTTGTTATACATCTTTAAATATATTCCACCTAATTCATAAATAGAGCTGTCTTCTATAGTCATTTCCCCTGAAATTCCATAAGGAAGTTGAGTATTTGAATATAAAGAACAACTCATAAATATAAAAAGACAAAATAATACTCCTGATTTTTTCAGTAACTTTTTATTTACCATTAGCACACCTCTAAGAATAGTTTTAGATATTTTCAATAAAGGAACTTTTTATAAATTTATGTCGTAACGTCATCCCGAGCCAAATTCGAGATGACAAATACTAATAAAACATCTCTTAATAAATTTTTATTCTTCCTGTGGATCAGGATCTGTGGGAGTGAAAGGTTCTTGATATACACTATCTAGAATTCTTCTAGCTTCAGCTGAATCTTCAGGTAATGTCTTTATAAATCTCATCATAGCTTCCTCAAAAGACATAACCTGACATGCACAAAAATCTGATTGTTTTGCAAAGGTAAAAGGTTCATTTTCAATTTTTGTATAATAATGCTTCTTTCCAGAAATTATAAAATTTCCATATCCCACATCGTAAAAAACAAAAAAGCCATTTTCGCCAGTAACAGCAGTTGCAACTACTTTTCCTTTCTCGTCTTTGCAGGAAAGAGTAAAATTACTTACAGGTCTGTTTTTCTCATCAACAACCATACCAGTCAGATTTTTATTTTCTTTAGCAACACTTTTACAAGACACAAATAACAACATAAAACAAATAAAATAAATAATTTTTTTCATATTCAATTCTCCACTTTTAAAATTTTTCCATTTTCATTTTTATAAAAAGTAACTGTTATTCCATTATTTTTTCTGATTTCTCCAATTTTTACTCCGGGAATAACAGTTTTTTCATTTTTTACTACGGGTTTATTTTTTTTCTGAGATATTTCAAAAAATAAATCTATATTTTTATCAATATCTCCTAAAATTAACCCATTTTTACTTTCCTCTGCGGTTGTAAAAGTGATTTCACCCGTTAACTCATTTTTATTACCTCCTTTTAAGAAAACATGCTGAATACAAATCCCACTTTCTTCAAAAAATTTCTCCAATTTTGTAAAAAGACGACTATTCTCTGCTTTATAACCATTATTACTTACAAATTTTAAAGACACAGGTTCATAACTTTCTTCCAGAATTAAAATATTCTCTTCCGAAAATATTTCACGTATCTTCATTCGATTAATATTTTCTCCAATACTTTTAATTTTTTCTGTTCCTAAATTATTTGTAAGCTGAACGGTAAAGCAGCTTTTACCATCGTTCATTTTTACAGGTGAAAATTTTTTATTTCCTTGTAGTTGATTCAGCTGTTCAGGAAATAAAAAATTTACAGCTACAGTACAATTTTCATATGAATTTTCTTTCTTCCATTCAAAGAATTCTATTCTGCCATTTTCACTACGAATTTTTTCAAATAAATCTCTCGTAAGATTGTAATATTCAAACTGATTTTCAAAATTTTCTTCAAAATCAGGTTGTAATTTTTCTTCAATCTTGTTTTGCGACTTATATCTCAATTGTTCCCAAAAAAGAAAAATCAAAGGAAAAAACGCAGCTAAAACAAACAAGTATTTCTTTATAGATTTCTTTAATTCAAAAATTTTTCTTCCATTTTCCAGATAAATATTTTTATCAGGAAATCGGTTCCGATACTCAGCAAGTTTGTATTTATTCATAACAATAACTTCATGAAAAATTTTTCCCTTATAAAGTTTTCTTTTTGAATCAATGCAAAAATCATCTGAAAAACAAGGATGAAGTTTTTCCAACTCAGAAAAAATGTATTTATTACAGTTGAATCTGACTCTCACTTTTAGTGGAATATAAATTCTATAACTTTCATAATCATCTTTTCTAACCACGTTAGTTTTCTTCATTTAAATTCTCCAATCTGCAAAATATCTGACATTCTTCATCACCGTGAGTCCATACACCACACATCAACTGATTCAACGACTTATCATAAGAAACTTTCATAAAATCAGAAGCATTACTCCATCCTATATACTCAAGACCAAACATTACTCTGCAAACCGACTGCCATTCGTTAAAATTTTCAAATCCTGCTTTGCCTTTGCATATATTTCTGAAACTGCTGTCTATGAATTTTCTTTCCATATAAATCCGCTTTTCATCTAGAAGTAAATTTTCAATTTTAAAGAAGTTTTTCATTTCAGCTAAAACTGAAAAATATAAAGAAAATATCACAACAAAAATCATGACTGTATCTGTAAATCTCATTACTAATTAATCCCTTCTATTTCTTGTTCATTCAAAAGCTGAGTCTTTTTTTCTAAAAGAAGATTCATTTTATTCAGTCTTTTTAGTTCAAGATGTTTATAAGAACTGTAAGATGTAAAAAATAAACCTCCCACTACAACAAGCATACAGACCACAACAAATAAAGATGTTTTATTCCCATGAATATATGTCACTATTGTTTCCTTCACCTCCTTTTTTTTTGTCTGCCCCATAACTGATAAGGATAAAGGGTAATTTTTCTGGTATTCCTGCTGGCATAATTGAGTTCTCTGCATTGAAATATTCATATTCAGTTCCCCAGGGATCTTTTTGAATCTTTCTTTCCAGATAAGGTCCATTCCAACCATCTGGTAAGGGAAATAATGTTGGTTTTTCCCACAATGCCAGTAAACCTTGTTCCGTTGAAGGGAATCTGCCACAATCAAGAAAATAGGACTGCAAGGCTGAACAATACTCCTGAATTTGAGTCTTTGCAGATGTTTTCTTTGCCAATTGAATGAGTTTTGAAGCTGATACTGTTGCACTTGTTGCGAAAATCGCTGAGATTGTAAGCACACAGACTGTTTCAACAAATGTGAATCCATCACATTTCCACCTTTGCTGTTTTCCTTTTTTTTCATACTTTTTTAACTCCTCTTTTCTTTTTTTAATTTTTTTCATTTTTCCTCTCGTTTTTCCTATAATGCTGATTCAAAGCTGCTCATCAACGGAAATAAAAAATTCACCATTAACAGAATCAGAATTAATCCTGTTGCCGCAATAAAAACTGGTTCAAGCAAACTAAAACAGAGTTTTCTCTTTCTTTCATCTGAACGTTCCATCCAAAGTGCAAGTTTTTCAAAAACATCAGATTTACTACCAGTCAGTTGTGCGTAACAAAACGCCTCCTCTACATTTTTTGAAAACACACAAGTACCACTTCTCGCACCAAAAGCAGATACAAGATCCATACCATATTCAAGTTTTTCCTGTGCCGTTCTAAATATCTGCCCTAATTTTGAATCAATACCTACAATGTAACTTCCATATCCAACAGCAACAGAAACAGCAACACCAGATTTCACAAGAAATCCAATAGCCAGAAAGGCCTCATATAATTTATTTTCACCAAGACAGTTCTTAAAAAATACATACAAGAAAAAACACATCAGTATTACAACAGAACAAATACTCACTATCTTAAAAATAAAATTTTCTCCCAGAAATAAATTTGTGTCATAAACTCTTTTACTCAAAAATTGAACAGAAATTATTCCCAAAATACATAAACATAAAACAAATAAAGGATAGATAGATGCCTCAATTAAATTCCAGAATCTTTTTTCCTTCCTTTCACATTTCTTTACCAGATAAGAAATACTTTGCCCTAGAGTACCAGTTCGTTCTGCAAGACGAATAAAACATACGTAGGAAGAATCAAAATTTATGTACTTATTTTTTAAGAGTGCATTTGAAAACATATTTCCATTTTTTAACTCTTCCAGAATAAATTTTGCAGTCTGACTTACTATTTTATGACTATTACTTTTCTCAATAATCTCCAGTGCTTTTATCAAATCTATTTTTTGTCGTACACATATTTCATATAAGGAACTGGTAAAAATAAAGACATTATTTTCATTAAACAAATTCAATTATGCCTCCTGCCCGATTTTTTCACTTTTTTCCAGAATTCTTCTTCTAATTGCATATGTTTTCTTTAAGGTTTCGTGGCCATTCACACAGTGACTAAAAAGTTCATCAAGTTCAGTTTCACTTTTTTTATTCTCCAGATATTTTTCACTAAACTCCTTTTTAGGAATTGCTGCATCCCCAAGCAAAACTGATGAATCTCCTGTAAACTCTAATTCTTGTACAATAATTCCTCTTATCACCGATGAAAGTATTTTTCCTTCAATACCCAGATTTTCCATTCGCAGTAAACAACCTCCAGCACTTGCTGTGTGCAAAGTTGCAATCACAAGATGACCTGTCATACTTGCCTTTACTGCAGTCTCTGCAGACTTTTTATCTCTGATTTCTCCAATCATAATTACATCAGGATCCTGCCTGAAAATATGAGACAAAGCTTCTTCAAAGCCATTATCATTTTTTTCATCAATTTTTATTTGTGTTACACCAGGAATCACATATTCAGGAGGATCTTCCAGACTTATTATTTTGACTTTTCCATTTTTTGATTTAATGATTTCCATCAATATTGCTCCTGCAGTTGTTGATTTTCCAGCACCAGTAGGTCCACATATTAAAATAAGTCCATTTTTATGCTCTTTTAAAAACTCTATTCTTTCTATCTGCTTCTCATTAAATCCAAGCTGATTTAAACTCAAGGGAATTCGAGAATTATCTAACAATCGCAATACCACTGACTCACTTCCCATAAGACAGTCTTTCCCTACTATGGGCATAGTTGAAACCCTTACAAACAAAGGTTGAGTCTCTCCATACACAAAATGTCCATCTTGATTCTTCCAGCTTTCCATTACATTTAATCCACCTAAAAGTTTTATTCGCTGAACTAATTCAATTACCCGTTTTTCCTGTAACTCCATCTGTTGTTCCAAAATTCCGTTTATTCTGAAACGAACTCCATTTTTTTCTATATGAATATCAGTCGCTCCTTTTTCACGGGCCTGAAAAAGAATTTCATCCAAAAGCATTACTGCAGCAGCATCCTGATTTATGCTTACTCCACCATCAGATTCTTCTTTTTCACCATCAGAATTTTCCTTAACCTCATATAAACTCGTTACATATTTTCTTAACTGCTTATGATTGCAAGATTCGTATTCAACATGCTTTATCCTCTTATAAATTTCAGGACAATCTGCCTGCCTCATAACAAATTCCAGATAATTAGCAAAAGCTCTTTCCAATCTCCCCTTCAAAATGTCATTCTCTGGATTTTCTATCAGAAACTTAATCCACGCCCCATTCTGTTTCTCAACTGCAACTCCGTTATAAAGACAATATGCCGGAGTAAGCCTAAAATTATATGTTTCCATTTTCTTCTCCTTCTAGTGCTTTCCTAGCTTGCATTAATTCTTTTCTGCATCTTTCAAATTCTTCTTTGTTGTCAATTTTTGGTTTCATTTCCAGCGTCTCAACTCTAGGAATCAGAAAAATAACCATTTCACTTTTTTCTTTTACTTTAGATTTGCCAAAAATAAACTTTACGCTGTCAGAATAGGATTTTTGAATTAATCCACTTAAAATAACAGGAGTTCCAGCAGCTCCACACACCTCCGTTGTCACTTTTTTTTCTGTTGTAGGAGGCGGATTTCCTGTAGATGAAGATGTATCCAACCCTTGCTGAGAAACTGATGCCGTTATAGAAGTTGTTATAAGTCCATCTCCACTTACCCAGCCTGTAACATCTATTTTTATTCCGGAACTGATTTCCTTAGTTACTCCTGAATACACAGGTTTTCCTGTTTCCGGATCAAGATTGTTATCCCTATATCTGTACGTATTCGTAGACTGAAAATTTATTTCTTTACCATTTACACCATGAAGAGTTGTATCCGCATAAATTGATGTATGATTCTTCTCCAAGGACGCCTGAAGTTTCTGAGCAAAATCCAACCCAAAAGTGGTAAGAACATTCATATTTAAGCTCATAACACTTCCCAGTTGACTTACAATGCTAGTTCTGTCTCCCATAGAGATTTTTTTCTGAGAAAGGTTCAATGCCCATTCATTCTGGCTGCTTTCATCAGACTGTAAGATCAATAAGTCATAACTGATTCTTGTTACAGGCTGGTCAAAAAGACTGATTTTCTCAACCATTTCTTCATAAGCTTTTTTGGTTCCCCTAAAATAAATCTTCGAATTACTGTCTGCCACATACAAACGGGACTTATCAATACAAGATGGAAGATGCTCCAGAAAATCAGAAGGTTTTTTATATTTCAAGTCCATCACATGTAAATCTTCTTTTACATCAAGTTCATTTACCAGTTCTTCAATATCAACAGCTTCTTCTGAGGTTGTCTTTACAAAGAAAAATGGTTTTCCTGAAACACTAAAACTTTCCAATTTTCCAAAGCGAGTCATAATGACAGGAAGAATATCTTTGGTATCAGAAAACTGCAGATTGAATTTATTCCAAGAACGTTTTCCTTTTATGCAATCCTCTTTCCCAGCTGAAGCATTAAGAATGTAAAAAATAGAATCACTAAAAGCGTACTCATATCCATTCTGCAAACAAATTCTTTCAAGAAGTTCATCAAAACTTGCAGCACAAAAAACAGATCTTTTTACAATTGAATCACTTTCACAAAGCCAGCAAAAATCGTGATTTTCTTCATCAAAAATTCGTTCAATTACTTCACTAAACTTTGAATCTTTTACATCAATTTTCCATAATCCATTTTCTTTTCCAACTTTGACATAGCCTCCGCTTACTTCCAGTTTCTTCTGTTCTACTTTTTTACAAAAATGATACGCACCACAAGTTTTCATAACAGTATAATTTCCGAACCTGGCAGCAAGACTGTCCATCAGACTATCAGGTGACAAATTTTTAAAATGAACTGATAATTTTTGGCCAGGAAGAACATCAAACATCAGAACGCTATCCATCTTCATTGACAACTTTTCCAGAATTTGCGAAGCACTCAAATCGTAAGCATCAAACGAGATAAGACCATCATGTTCTTCATATCTGAATTTACTTACCATCCAGAGTCCTTCTTTTTTTTCTGCATATAATCTGGCATTCAACAAAAAAGACTCAAAGGCCCTTTCAAAATCATTCCCCGCAAATTTAAAATCACTTACCCCATCAACAGTGTCATCCGAACAAATCGAAATTCCAGTATCCAAAGAAATTGCATACAAAATTTCCTTCACCGGCACTTTTTCAAAATCCCAGGAAAAATAATCTTGAGCTGCAAGTTTTTCTGAACACAAACAAGCTAGAAATAATCCTAAAAGCAACATTCTGCAGACTTTTTTCATTGATACCTCCATCGATAAAAAATCCTATATATATATTTGCCTAGACTGATCAAAAATGACAAAAATTTGGAAAAAAAGTTTAAAATTTTTGATTTTTTTTTGTTTTTCTTGCCCTCAGCAGCTGATTTCGTTAGAATTAGAGTAATCTATGTCAGGAGGCGTCAGTTATGGACAGCGGAAGCTCCAGTTATCCCATATATTTTTTAATCAAATCTTGCCTCCTGAATTCAATCTGCTAAGCACTTTGTTTTTTGTAATTCAGAAGGCCACCATAAAGAAGGCAAATTATGATTACATATTGGCAGCAGATAAATGGAAATTTTCACAAAACAAAAAAAGAAGATCTGGATGAATCTAAACCTATTTGGGTCGATGCCAGAGCTATTACAAGAGATGAAACAAATATTCTTCAATCAGAATACAATATTGAACAAGACCACATTCTGGATATCTTAGACCCTGATGAACTTTCACGAATTGAAGAGGGTGAAGGTTATATTCTTACAATCGTTAGAGTTCCTGTTTATGATCCAACAGCAGAAACTCCATATTTTGCAGTTCCTGTTGGTATTATCATCAAAGGCAAGGTAGTCATTACAATATGCTGGTATGACAGTGAAGTTTTAAAAGACTTTGGGAACAACAGAATCAAAGGTGTGCGATTAAATGATTTTCCTAGTTTTATAGTTCAGATTATGAATCGTGCAAATTTAAACTTCCTTCGCTATCTTAAAGAAATAAACAGAAAATCTACAAGCATTCAGAACGAAATGAAACTTGAAGTTGAAAACAAAGAAATCATGCAGATTCTTGGTCTTGAAAAATCTCTGGTTTATTTTACAACTTCACTTAAAAGTAATTCACTTCTGCTTCAAAAAATGAAAAGCACACGACTTATTAAATTTGATGAAGAAGATATTGATTTTGTAGAAGGAGTTTCTATTGATAACCGTCAGGCAATTGAAATGGCTGATACATATTCCAACATTATGTTCGGTGTAATGGATGCCTACAATTCCATCATTTCAAACAACCTGAATATAGTCATGAAAAAACTTTCTGTAATCAATCTGGTAATGATGGCTCCAACTTTAGTTACAAGTTTCTATGGAATGAACGTAAAACTGCCTTTTGATACCCTGCCAGGATTTTTCCCGGTAATGACTGTTACATTATTCTGTTTTATCTCTGTATTTATAGCTTACTTTGCATTAAGTCTTGATAACAATGCTATAAAAGCACGCCGCTTACAGAAAAAAATGCGCAAAACTAAACGAAAGCAAAATAAAGAAATAAAAATTGAAACAAAAAAATTAAAAAAACAGGAAAAGAAACTAAAATAATGTAACTGGAGGAAAATATGAAAAAGATTATTTCATTTTTTACAACCACTTTTATTTTTTTTAATTTATCAGCTTTTAATCCTCTCGACTTTACGGATTTTACTTCCAACCTTACTTTTACAATTGGCAGTGAATCCCAGACAATTACTGAAAAAAGAGAGCTGCACCCCTATTCTTTAAATAAATTTGAAACAACATATAGTCTCTGGTATAAAACTAGAATTGCAGCAGAAAAAAAGGGTTACCATTTTGAAAATCCAGGTCAGGCAGGAACAGATGGTAAACGAGGTGCCATCCCTACAGAAGAAACAGAAAATCAACCTGTAACAATGATTTCATGGTATGATGCTATTGTCTGGTGCAATGCCTTAAGTGAACAGAACAATCTTACACCCTGCTATACTTTTAACGGAAAAATAATTAAAGACTCTTCAGATATGGCTTCCTGCGATTTATGTGATTGTAACTGGAATGCAAATGGTTACCGGCTTCCTACAGAAGCAGAGTGGGAACTTTCAGCTAGAAGCGGCATTAATGAAATATACCCTTCAGATCTGATTGCCGGTCAGAAAAAAAATACCAGTGATGAAGATTATCTTCTTTATGCCTGGACTTTTGAAAACGCAACTGAATCAAGAGTAGTAGGAACTGCAGGGGTACCTTTTGATCCAAACTCTATAGCTCAACCTGCAACTGGAAATGCAACAGAAAAAGGGCTTTTTGACATGACAGGAAACGTTCTTGAATTCTGCTGGGACTGGTACGCAGATTATTCTAAGACAGAACAGACAGGACCAAAAATTGGATATGAAAGGGTTTCTCGTGGAGGAAGTTACAGTGAATACACAATGTTTACCTCCACAGGAGACCGATACAGTTACAGTCCTGATGTGGTTTATAACTATTTTGGTTTCCGTCTGGCAAAAACTTACCTTTCAGAAACCAGGTAATCTTAGGCTAAAGTTTTCCTAATTCAGCTTTTACAACTTCCCAGGAATCACCTTTTTTAGCAACTTCAAGCCAGGCAAATGTTCCTTCTTCACCAATTGAACCAGGATTAATAACTGTAGTATTACCAATTTTTTCAATTCCAGTTCCTTCGTGAATGTGTCCACAAACAACTGCTAAAGGCTGATTTTTTGTAATAAATTCTGCGAACATCTGACTACCTGCATGAAGTTCTTCATTTACTTTATCAACTAAAGCTGCTTTAGGAGGATTATGACTAATAACAATCAGACTGTTCCATAATGATTCATCACCTGTCTGTTCAACTGAATCCAGAACAATATTATAATCTCCAAGAATTTCTTCTTCAGTACGTTCAAATTCTGTTTTTCCTGTGAATTTTGTTCCCCCGCCAGAACCTGCAAATGCAAGCCCTTCATGAAAAACAAGGGAATTTTCTACACTTACATCTTTATTCTCTAAATCTTCAAGAAAATCTTCATTATCACAGTTTCCAAGTACCGCAAAAATATTTTCATGTTTCGAACAAAGCTGTTCCAGAGCATCCTTTCCAGTTTCCGGCTTAAAACATTCAGCAAAATCTCCACCAAAAATTACACCATCAGCCTGACTAAATAAATCATTCATTTTATCTAAAACTTCATTGTGTGCATGTAAATCACTAATTACCAAAAATTTCATTTAAAATCTCCTAATAATACATTTTTGATTATCCAATCACTTTTTCAAACGCCGTTCTAAGAGCTGACATCTGTTCTTTTGTCCCTGCAGTTATTCTGACAAAATCTTCAATTCCAGGAGTATTAAAGTGTCTGATTAATAAACCTTCTGCTTTTATAGCTTTGTATAAATCTTCCCCTTTAACACCATCTTTTTTTGCAAAAAGGAAATTAGTTTCACTTTTTATTACATAAAATCCTTTTTCTTTTAAGAAATTGTAGAAACTATCTCTTTCTTCAGCAACTTTCTTTGCGCAATCTGCATAATACCATGGATTTTCACAAGCTGCTTTTCCTGCAACCTGGGCAACTGCATCAATAGGAAAGTGATTAACACTATTCTTTACTGTTGTAACAATATTTACAAGTTCTGGATTAGCAACAATATATCCAAGTCTCATACCAGCTGAACAGAGACTTTTACTGAATGTTCTTACAATGACAAGATTTTTAAACTCTGCCAGCAAAGGAATACATGATTCTCCACCAAAATCAACATAAGCTTCATCAACAATGAAAATTTCATCTGGATTTGCAGATTTCAACATCTTTCGAACTTCATCTCGCTTTAAGCCAATTCCTGTAGGAGCATTTGGATTTGCAAAAATAATTCCACCTGCATTATTTTTAGCTCTAGAAAGCATTTCATCTGTATCCAGAGACCAATCATCTTTTAAAGGAACAGTATCCATTGGAATATTATAGAATCCTGCATAAACTGGATAGAAACTATATGTAAACTGTGGCATTACAAATTTCTTACTGGAATCAAAAAAAGCGTAAAATACAAAAGAAAGAACTTCATCACTTCCATTTCCACTGTAAATCATATCTGGAGTTATAGTAAAAGGTATTTTATCTTCTTCAGAAGGTTCACAATGTTTACCATCAACCTTTGCACGACATAATACTCCGCCTGTTTTATTTAGCATATCAGCAATAGCAGCATGCAGTTCATTTGAATCAGGATCAGGGTAAACTGCCATTTTCATAGGATTTGTTTTCACAAATTTTGAAACAGCTTTTATAACTTGTTTACAAGGAGGATAAGGATTTTCGTTTGCATTTAATTTGATGTAAACTCTGTCTTTTGGCTGCTCTCCCGGTACATACGGATGCAAATTATTCATTCTATTTGAAGTAATCATTTTTCCATTCTCCTATAGCAATTCAATGAAGAAATTTCTATTTCCGAATTAACTTTAATTCCTTTGTTGAATAACAATCTTTTCTTAAAATATTTCACATTTTAACTGTTTGACATTATTTTATCCATATATTTTTTCTTCAAAAAAAACGTTTTCGTACTTATAATGATTGTTATGAACACAAAAGAACTTGTTGAATCTTTATCAATCGATGAAAAATCAGACTATTAAATGGAGTTAAAGAAAATCTCCTGGAAAGTTTAATCAGTACAGGTGGTAGACACATTTTCTGAAAAACTGTCAAAAATGCTGGTTAGACGAGGGAACTAAAAAAAAGACTGCATAACAGATTATAAACTTATTATGCAGTCTTTTTTATTTTGATGCTAATTATTCAACGATAAACTTATCTTTAGAAGCACCACATTCAGGACATTTATAATCTGCAGGTACATCTGCCCATGCAGTTCCTGCAGGAATATTGTTCTTTGGGTCTCCCTCATCTTTGTCATATACATAACCACAATTGTCGCATTGCATTCTTTCCATATTCACTATCTCCTGTTTATTATGTTTCTCATATAATTAATAAAAATTATATCCCATGAAACCTTAAAAATAAACGAAAAAATAAAACAATAACAATAACTTTATAAAATACAGAAAAACAGATGTTTAATTATTTAATCTGCCCACCAGATAAGGAATTGCACTTTCAAAATCAACTCCATACCAATTATAGTCTGCATGTGCCAGAGTTTCTGAAATTGCCTGTACAACAAAATCAGCAGCAAGGGCATACGCTTTTTCAAATGGCACATTACGCATTAATGCACCAGTCAGAACACTGGCAAAAATATCACCTGTACCATGAAAACTTTGGGGCATTTTTTTATGAAAATACTGCGAAAAAGTTTCAGTCTCCGAATCATAGCTTACAATACCTAATTTTTCACCTTTTCCATACTGTACACCCTTTAGAACAATTTTCTTAGCACCAGTACGTGAAAGTTTTACTAGAATTTCGTGTATATAATCTTCATTGTATCCACTTTCAATATAGGGAATATCCAGAAGATACGAAGCCTCTGTTAGATTAGGAACTATTACATCCGCTTTTGAACACAATTTTCCCATAGCAGCTGCAAATTCTTTTGTAAAACCCGTGTAAAGTTTTCCATTATCGGCCATACAAGGATCAACTATGGTAATAGTGTCTTTTCCACCAAAATCCTCAATCAATTTTCCAATCAGATTCAGCTGTTCAAAAGAACCTAAATATCCTGTATAGATTGCATCAAAATGAAGCTTTTCTTTTTTCCATTGCTCACAAACAGGTTGTATATCCTCAGTTAAATCCCTAAAAGTAAAACCACTGAACGCAGTATGGTTGGAAAGCACTGCAGTTGGAAGAACACAGGTTTCAACTCCCATTGCAGAAATAACAGGCAAGGCTACTGTTAAAGAACATTTCCCCACGCAGGAAATATCTTGTACTGTTAAAACCCGCTTCATTATTTTTTAGGCCCCAAATCTGGCTTATCTTTTAAGCTGATAAAATCACATGCTTTTCCTTCAGTTTCAAACATGATAATTGTATTTTCTCCAGTTTTTAAAAGTGGAGCAGGAATATAAAGGCGTTTTTGAGGACCAATCTCCCAGTAACGACCAATATTAAATCCATTTACAAAAGCACAACCTTTTCCCCATCCTTCAAAATCAAGAAAAGTATCTGCAGGTTCTTCAACATTAAATGTAAATTTGGTAAATGTAGGTTTATCGCCAAAATTAACTAAATTCGAATCTGACAAAAGTCTTTCAACTTCACTCATCTGTTTTTCATCAAGAGGAATAGTAAACATTTCCCAATTCTTATGGGCTTTTTCACCTATAAGAACATCAGATTTTATACCTTTTCGCTGATAAGGGATTTTTCCTGCAAAATTTACGCGTCCCATATTTTCTACAAGAAGATCTAATGTAGAACCATCAGCTAAAGATAAAGTTTTCTTTGCAGATTCAATTTCTTTATCATACAAAGTGAACAGTTTTTTATTTCCTCCATAGGCAATAATTCTGTCTGCTGCATCTTTAAAACTGATTTCTTTGTTTTTTTCATCTGCTGAAATTTCAGTTCTGTAAAGAGTATAGCCGTAAGACTGTTCCAACGCTTCCATATTTTTTGGATTTTCAGATTTAATTCCAGTTGAAAGTCGTTCCAGATTTTCAAACAAACCTATGCGGGAAACTGCTTTTATTTCTCCATAAGTCTTCCGTGTAATTTTTGTTGTAAATTCCACATCATCAAAATCACGATATTTCTTTATTATCTGTTTAAAAGTTTCATACTTTGGAGTAATCTGTCCATCTTCGGAAAGAGGTGCATCATAATCATAGCTTGTAACATCAGGTGTTATATGTCCGTAATAATTTGAACCGTTCATAAAACCAAAATTTGTACCACCATGGAACATATAAAAATTTACATTACCATGTTTCAAAATATAATTAAGATCTTTTATATTCTGCTTAAGCTTTGAACCTTTATGTTCTTTATTTCCCCAGGCATCAAACCAGCCAATCCAAAATTCCATGCACATTAATGGACCAGGATTTTTCTTCATCATTTTTTTCATGGCATGAAATAAAGTCCAGGCATGTGAACCAAAGTTTCCTGTAGGAAGGGCACCTGGTAACTGACCGTTAATAAACATCTTTCCATAAGGACCATCAGAAGTAACAAAAGGAACTGTAGCACCCAAATCTCTCATCAAATCTGAAAGAAATTTTAAGTAAGAGGTATCCTTTCCGTAATATCCATATTCATTTTCAATCTGCATAAGGATTACATTTCCACCCTTATCTATCTGATGATTTACTAACTTTGGAAAAAGGACTTTGTAATAATCAGTGATATTGTCATAATATGGCTGATTTTTGCATCTGAGTTCCATTCCATCAATGTTAAATAACCAGGAAGGTAATCCACCTAATTCCCATTCTGCACAAATATAAGGAGAAGGTCGTACAATTGCATACAAACCTAATTCCTGTGCAATATCAAGAAACTTTTCAAAATCAAGCATCCCTTCAAAATGAAATTCGCCTTTTTTAGGTTCATGCATATTCCATGGAATGTAAGTTTCAACAGTATTACATCCCATATTCTTCAATTTTTCTAATCTATCTCTCCAGTACTCAGGTACCACTCTAAAATAGTGAATTGAACCCGAAATAATCTGAAAAGGTTCTCCATCTAATAAAAATTTATCTTTAATTTCAAATCTACTCATTCTTTTATTATATTACAAAAAATCGAATTAATCTCCATTTATTGTTAAATAAAAACTTTTATAGTAAAATATATTGGTTATGGCAGCTACAACAAGTTTAAGTTCAATTATAAAAATGTATACAGAAAAACAGAAATCTCCATTTATTGATTTCCGTGAATTTACAACTTTTATAAAAAAGTACGCAGAACACTACATAGAAGAACAACCGGATTTAGTAAGATACCTGGCAGACACAGCATCAACTTTAACTGCAGAACTTACAGGGCTTTCAGAAAAACATCTGGTTGGAATTATTGATGCAAATAACAAACGTACAATTGTGTCTACAACTTATCTTTCTGTAAAATATGCAACTCAATATAAAGAAATTCTAAAAAATGAATCAGTTCCTTATCCAAATACAACTGATTTGCCAAAACAAATACCTCTGAGCCTTTTTGAAAAAAAATCAGCTGATGTTTATCTGCCTGAACTCATAGAAAAAGAAAATACAAACTCACCAGTTTTATACTTAGTGGATATGGGAAAAGATTTAGGATCAATTCTTCTTCCAGCCTGTGTTCCAATTAAAGTTCTGATAGAAACTGCACAGATAAAGCTTAGAAAAATTCTTAGAAAAGAAGAATACCATGACTATTTTCTAAAAAAATTGCGCTCTACAAATCCTACAAAGAGCATTTCCATTCAACATTATTATCAGAATTTCATTGATGTAAAAAATAGTTCATATATAGATTTTTCCCAGGGCGATGATTATTACCTTTGGAATCAGACTTTATACTATATCCGCCAGGATTTCGAAAAAATTCAGGATAAAACTATTGAAGATTTGAATGTTTTGCAGGCCGTAAAAATTTCAGAAATTCATTGTACTTATCTTAAAGGTAAATTTCAGGAATCAAAAAAGAGAGAAGAAGCCTTAAGAGAATTAGAAAACTGTCTGTCTTCTCCTCCATACTTTTTTACAATGGCTCAAGTTCTTAAATTTGAAGATAAGTCTGGCAGAACTTTGTATGGAAGGCTTTCTGATGAAGATTTCAGAGAATTTTTTCAGAAAATGACAACTGATGGTGCAAATAATGAACTGCCTCCTTTGTTAGTTTTTAAAGTTGCCTCAGGGTCCAGATATTTTATTTACAAAAAAAATGTCATTACAGTTGTTATAAGATTATGCAACGAAGCTCATGAATCTATCACAAAAATCCTTGAAGAAAACTGGCTCAACTCTCTTCTTGATTTTGAAACATTACCAGAAATGACAGATTCAGCGGCCTTTGAAGCAACATTGGAAAATCTTGTAGAAAAAAATTCACCTATGCTTTATGCCATTTTAAATTCTGCCTTTATGAATATTCTGGCAATAGAAGCCTCTCATGAAGATTCAATGCAGTACATTCAGCTATTCCAGGGTGGACAGTTATTACCTTATTCAAAGATTTTAATGATCAGTCATAAAAACATTTACTCAAGTGTAAGAGCTAGACTTCCTTTACACTATACAATACCCATAATTTCCTGGATTCTTGCGTTGATTCATAAAAGCAAAAAGAAAGATAATGCTAATAAAGCTAAAATTCATAATTCCTATGCAAAAGAAGAAAAAGCTGAAGATTATGAATTACCAAAAAAAACAAAACCTGTTTCAAAAAAGGAACAGTTCTCCTCTAAAGCAAAAGAAATTGCTTCTGAACTTGTTCCAGAAGGTTCTACTGTTGACCGTGAACTTGATTATCTTAATAAACAATGGAACAGAATGATTACAAAAGAAGCTTATGCAAATCTCACAGAAGATGTGAATACTCTTATCCGCGACTACACACGTAAAGTTGTACGCACTTTAACTGCAACAACCTTTACAAAAGATAGAATCGAAAATCTTGCAACAACCTTAGTTAGAACTCCTAATCTTCAAAAAATTAAAGATCAGGAAGCATTAACTGAATATGTAACTCTTTATATGCTTAGATTACTCAGTAATTCTTGATTTTTCCTGAAAAATTCAAAAAAAATTCAATTTTTTTTAATTTTTTTTTAAATTTTTTGTAAAAATGATACAATCTCGGCAAATATATATACAGAGATTTTTTATGTCTCGTAAGTAACCTGGCCAGGAAACTTAAATCAAAATTTTAAAAAGAGGTTGTATATGAACCAGTTGAATTCTTTAATCATTGAAGGGAATGTTGTTAAAAATGGCGAACTTTCGGAACCAACAAAAGGTTTCAAAGTATGTGTTTTTCCTGTTGCTGTAAATCGTTTTTATAAGAATAAAAACGGCGAAGGTGTTAGCGAAGTGTCTTATTTTGATGTTCAGACTTTTGGGAAAATGGCTGAATTATGTGAGAAGCAGGCAGAAAAAGGTCGTGGTGTTAGAGTTGTTGGAAGATTGAAGCAGGATCGTTGGAAGGACAACGATGGAAAATCTAAAAGCAAAGTTTTTGTTGTTGCCGAACACATTGAGTACAAACCAAAATTTGAAACTGATGAAAAAACGAAATCTGATGCCGGCAGTAAGAGTGTAAAACAGACTGAAGCCGTAGAAGACTACGTTTCTGAAGAAGAAACTGTGTTCTAGCAGCTTCCAGGTAACTTCAGTCTGTTTTTACAGGCGGAAGTTACCTTCCCTTTTTTCTGTTGTGGCCAGTTTTTACATTACGTTTAGGAGGACGAGTGTTTCTGGCTGAAGATTTTTTTCCTGAGTTTTGAGAAGCATTTAATGCCGCTCTTTCGTTTGCAGCTTTAAATTCTTCAATTTTCTCAGGAGAATAAAAACCGTCTTTCCAGTTGAATCTGGAAACATCTGGAAGAGGCTGAGCTTTTATCATTGATGTTGAAATTGCTTTTATCTGACTGCGATTTACTTTTGTCTTTGAAAAATCAATTAAAACTCTTTTAAATCCAGCCTGGTTAATGAAGTTTACTTTATCCACAATACTGAATGGTTCTTCTGGCATTACAAAAGAACCATCTATTGTGGAATTTACTTTGAAACATTTTTCTTCTTTATCTTCAAAGTAAGTAAAGTCATAATCTGATGGTAATTTAAATCTCATTCTGAATAAGGCTGGATATGCAAATACTGGAACCATTACTCGTGCACGAACATTTGCATCAAAAGTTGCTTCCAGATTTCTACGAGAGTTTTCGTAAGGCATAATAAATGCACCAATATTCTGATTTTCAAGCCAGGAAACTGCCCATCGATTAAAGGTATACAAATATGGTCCTGCAATCATATTCACTTTAAGACTTTTTAACATCTGAATATGAGCAATATTATTTACAACAAAATTGAAATATCCATCTGCGGCAAGCTTCTTTAATTCCTCCTGAAGTTTATCTTCCTGAGATGATGAACAGAATGGATCTAAAGAAATATAAATCTGCTTCTTAGAGAATGGAAGCACTGTTTTATGAAGAAGTAAATCATAAGCTGTCTCAGAATTATATTCAATAATAATACGAACAGGATTTAGTCCCTGAACAGCAAAGACGTCTGCAATTGAAGAAACCTGTACATAAACACCTTCAGGAAAATAAGAAAGTTCTTTATTTTGTACTGGTGTAAGATCAAGAATCGGTAAAATTTCATCTTTTGGCTGTTTTCGATATTTTCCAATATCACCTGGTAATACACGAGGATATCGTTTTGAACCAGCTTTTATTTGGAGTAAATATACTTCATCACCAGTTGAGAATCCACCAGGAACATCAATCCATCGTGTTCCATCATCTTCTACTTCAACAGAGCGGATCTTATGACTTACTCTGCCTGTGTCATCTTTTTTATGCAGACGAATTGAATCACCAGGATCTGGATCATAACTGCCGCCTTTAAGATTTACCATCTTTATACTGAAGTTTCTTCTTTCTTCTTCATCTTTGATGTTTTCTTTAAGGGTTTCCACAAGTTCTACAGGAGCAGGTTTAGATTTTGCAATTTTGCCTAAATAAATACCTGTTCCGCCAGCCTGATCTGGATTAAGAATCTTCTCTGCAGCACCATTAACACCTTCTTCAAGAGTGTTAAAACCATACCAATAAGTTGTTTTAGATCTGGCAAAATCTGAAGCAAGAATACGTTTTCCAGTTGCTATTGCACCCTTCTTATCTTCTTTATAATGATCAATAACATAACGATATGCAGCAACTACACTTCCCACATATTCTGCACTTTTCATGCGACCTTCAATTTTGAATGAATCAACACCGGCATCAATAAGACCTGGAATCTGGTCTATCAACTGCAAATCACATGGAGAAAAATAATAACCTTGTTTTACTCCGCCAGGAACTTCTGCAGTATAAAAACGTCGGCAAGCCTGCGTACACATTCCTCGGTTAGCAGATTTTCCACCTAAAAATGATGAGAATAAACATAAACCAGACTCACTTACACAAAGAGCACCATGAACAAACACTTCAAGATCTGCACCAGTTTCAGCCTTTATTTTTCTGATTTCTTCTAATCCAAGTTCACGAGCAAGAACCATTCTTTTTACACCGGCATCTTGCAACAATCTGACAGCACTAGAACTTTCAACGTTCATCTGTGTAGAAGCATGTATTTCCATATTAGGAAAGAATTCCTGAGCCATGCGCATAACAGCATAATCCTGAACAATTAAGCCGTCTGGACCAACATCATTAAGATAAGATAAAAATCTGTATAAACGTTCTGTTTCTCGCTCTTCACAAACTGTATTTACAGTTACATAAATTTTCTTGTGCTGACGATGCAGACTTTCAACAACAGCCTCAAACTGATTCCACGCAAAATTTGTTGTACGTAATCGGGCATTAAAATTTTTGAGACCTAAATAAACTGCATCGGCACCTTCGCCGATTGCAGCATCAAGGGATTCTATATTCCCTGCAGGAGCTAATAATTCAACCATAAGGGAAAATATATCATAAAAAGTAGATTTATTAAAGTTTTCCGGGTGTATATCCTGCTATAGTCCAGGATTTTTCAGATGAACTGATTGGAAAGTCAATTTCTTCACCTTCGAGTATTCTTCCATATATTTCTACGCTATCTACTCTATGCAAACTTTTAGAAGATGATATAGAAGTCACATTCGTTGCATTTTCAATATCTGTAGAACCATAAATTTTTTTAAGATCTTCATCAAAAGAAAAATCTTTTTTTAATTTTGATCCCCACTCAGTAACTGAATCATCTCTGTACATTACAGCATCTACAATTTTGTTTTCAGGAATATTTCGTAATACTAGAATATCAGTTTTATCACCAATTGTTTTAGCTATACTTGAATGCCATAAATCCCGAACATTATCATTTGTAAATAATGTTTCTGCTAAAGTTAAATCATCTTCAAGTTCACTTACACAACCTTCACCAATAGTTCTAAGATGCAAAACAAATACTTCGCCTTTTTTTACTTCCACAGCAGGAAAATCATAAACAGAACTGTCACCTTTGTAACCACCGCTAAATTGCAGCCCAGCCAGATTTCCATCACTAAGACATAAAAATTCTACATATTCCATTCTGCGTGTATTATTTTTTTCATCAAAAGAATTTTTTCCACACAACATTGTATGAACTTCTGTCATTATTATTTTAGGCACCCGTGAATTATATCCTGTAAAAGGCACACAAAAAGTCAAAGAATTCCCGATTTTATCTTTTACAGTACCAAAAACTTCATATTTTTTTCCGATAACAGTTGGTTCAATAAAATCAAATTCAAGACATTTTTTATCATCTGAAATCACAACATCAGAATTAATAATTCCATAATACCCGCCTGCTGCAAGAATAGCCTGAGAGACCAGTTCACCAGAGGAATGTATTTGTGAATTTGAAACTTCCTCAATATATGGAGTTACAACCACATCTACAAGATTAATTTCATCGTTAAAACTCATATTAAGTTTTTTATCACTAATAACTTTTACTTCCTCAAGAACAGGTGGACCATAATCACCGCCAATTATTTCAATACCAGAAGTAGATACCCTGCAAGACAAGGGAACAACTGCTATAATTACAACTCCAGCAATCACCATTGTCTGAACCAGAATCAATAAAAAATCCTTAAACTTTTTATGATACTCTTTTCCCATAAAATCCTCCTGAAACGTAAAATACGTTTTATTAATTTCCAGGCTCATTTACAAAACACAGGTTCGTCAAGCAAAGATTTAAACTCTGCTTTTCGACACTTAGTTTGGTATTGACCCCTAAACAAAAAAAAGAACCGAAGCATCCATTTAGGGAACTTCGGTTCTTTCTGGAGGTGTGTAATAAAATTTCACAACCCATATATAATATAGCCGAGATTGTTACATTTTTACACAAATTTAGAAAAATTTTTATAAAAAAATTAAAATTTTGTAGCTTCAATCATATATCGCACAGAAATACCAGTTTCATCTTCCATCAGTTTTTCAACTACAAAAATTAAATTTCTACCTTCATTATCACTGAATATTCTTTCTATTTTGTAATTTGAAACTCCTTTACGCATTAATGATGGAGTACCAACCTTTACCTTTGAAATGACATTTCCTTCAGAATCTCTTTTTTCAACATCAATATAAAATGATGATTTTACATTCTTTCCAGTACCAACAATAGTTGGAACAAGTTGTATATGGAAATAGTCAGGATTGTCTATATTAGAATTTCTATAATCTTTAAATTCAATTAAATCTGTTCCTTTTTTATTCACATCATCAAGAATATAGTAAACATGATCAATATCTGCTGTAGTTGTCTTTAAATCCTTAAAATAATAATAAGATTTTCCTTCTAAGGATTCAAAAACATCCTTACCATTTTTACCAGCAGTTGCTGCCGAAGGTGCTGTTTTAAATACGCCACCGTCAACATAATCATTTTTTTCTACATCAACCTGATATAGTTCTGCATATCCCTGAAACTTTTTATCAACTTTTCCATACTGACCAAAAACATAATATTTTCCATCAGCAGTAAAACCTTTATCTACAAATGTTGCTACATCTCCGGCAAAAAGAGCTGTTCCTGCAAAGACAGTCAATATTCCCAAAATAATCGATTTTTTCATTAAAATCCTCCCATATATAAGACCGTTGAAAAATCTCTTTCTATATTTTCATTTTCGGAATTTTCTTTTTACACTTTACTAATATTTTCTTACGGTTTATGTTTAACTTATGACAATTAAAGTTCGAAACAGATTAAATCTTACTATTTTTATTTTATCTTTAATTTTTTTAATTTTCGCTTTCGTTTTTATAGGGTATCAGCATATATATACAAATTTTTCTTTACCTGAAGTTTTCCTGACAAATCAAACATCCAATAATTTTTTATTCGGTTATAATCCATACGTTGTAATTCTCTCTATTTTATTTGAACTTTTTTACGCAGTTTTAGTTCTTTTTCTTGTCAGAAGAAATTTTTTCAAAACTCAAAGTTCTATAGTTCTGTTTTTTATTACATATCTTACAGGATGTGTTTTTGATTCTTTTAGAATATTAATTCCTTTATTTCATATTTCAGGCACTTTTTCACAGGCTTTATTGATTATTGGTGACACTTCACTTTTTGGCAGATTACTTTCAACTTTTTCACTAATGATGATTGCCTTGTTCACTTTAGATGATCAACCAGTACAAACTGACAGAAACCTGCTTTTACTGATTGTTTTTTCCCTGTTTGTGGCAGCTATAATTCCAATGAATACAGCTAAAATTCTTCCAACCTTTAATGTTTCTTACGGCTATAGCCATATTGTTTTTATTCTTATTATTATTGTTGAAGTATTAAGCGTTTTTACAGTTTTTATCACTAACTATCGTAATGAATCTTCACAACTGCAAACTTTAGGATTCGCTCTTCTGATTGCAGGATACATGCTGCTTATTTATACCACAAATCTTTTTATGCTGATAATAGCCTACATACTGTTAGGAGTTGGAACAGGAATTTATATGTTTCAACTTCACAATAATTATTTATGGCGTTAAAAATTTAATCCACAAAGCAGCTTATATATAAAACCTATGGAAATTGGAATAATTAGATTATCAGCATCAGCAAGCGGTAACACTTCAATAACCATTGCACTTACACCAATAATCAGACTGATAAGACAGTTACCACTATAACAAAAAGCAGCCAGAAATACTGCAAAAAAACAGGCCAGACTACCTGCAACAGTTTTGCCGCGGGCACCAGGAATTGTTATTTTACCTATAATTTTACCAACAAGACTTGCGCATCCATCTCCAAAAGAAAGTGCAAAAATACCTACAGTAGCATATTCTAAGGGAAGCAAAAAAGCCGCCAGCAGAATCCCCAATACTAAAGTAACTGGTCCAAGAACAAATTTATTTTCATCTCTTTTTCTTGCTGCAATTTCTGTAATTTTAGAAATTAATGGAATGGAATAATTATGAAGCCTTAAAAATTCACACAAAGTATAACCTGCTGCAGCAAGTACAAGAAGAATCATAACCGGCCAATAAAAATAATGAAGAAGAAGCGGTACAAAAGCACTACAGATGTGAATCGTTTTTCTAAACAATTCTTTAAGAATACTGTTTTTTCTTTGATTTACAACAATTCCTTCTAAAATATTATTCTGCATAGGCGCCTTTTTTTATCTAAAATCGTTCATTATCAAATAATGTTCTTGGAATATCATTATAAATTGAAGGCTCATAATCTGGAATTCGATGAGTAATATACTTTATATTCTCCTCAGCAAGATTACTTCCTCCAAGTCTTACCATTGTTTTTTGATTTCTTGTTAAAGCATCCCAGGCACGTACAGACTGCTGGAACTGTATAATTGCCTGAGAGTTTAAAGAACTGTTTCCTGTTCTCTTTGCAAGACGATATAAGGTTACACCATAGTTATTTGCAGCCTGCAGATAAGTATTCACTAAATCATAATCTTTTTCATTTGACTGTGGTAAGACAAGACCTTTTTCTGCAATTTCATCATCAAGAAGATTTATCAGATGCTCATAATATCCCTGGGCAGTATAATCATCTCCACGAATAGAAAGAGTATTTGCCATAGCAAAAATAAGATTTCTTTCCTTTATATTTCCATCTCCAGTTTTCATAAATGAACCAAGAGCATCTGTATAATTTTTGTTTTTATACTGAATATAACCAATCTTGTATCTGATAGATGGACTATCATTTTTCAATTCAACTGAATGTTTAAAATTTGTAAGAGCATCATCATAATCACCAGAAACAAAATAATTGATATTTGCCAAATCTTCGTAAATTTTTCCAATTGCAGGAGTACCTTTAAATCCTGCATTATCACGTTCTGTTGTGTACAATTGTATTGCCTGGGCAAACTGTTCCTGTGCACGAAGATAATCTGTAGATTCTGTGAAATATTCACCAAGAAGTCTATAAGCATCAATATACTTATATAAATCCCTTGTTTTTAATGATGGCGCTTCATTAAAATTATCTAAGGCCTTCTGTAAAGTAGGTTTAATACCGGCATTTTCATTAGTGAGAACATAATATTTTCCCATATTATATAATGCTACAGGATTATTCGATCCTGTTTTTACAGCTGTAGTTAAAAGTTTTCTAAGTCCTTCTATCTGATAACGAAGATATTCATCTGCTGGAGAAAGAGGACCGTATGCTTTTTCAAGAAGATATCCACTTAATTCTGTCCAGTCAGCATTTGAAAGCTGTTTTTCCTTTGTGAAGGTATCTTTTAAACTAAGAACCTGGCGAAGATTATCTGAGCGGATAAAATAACGCATCATTCTTGAAAGATATAAATCAGTTCCACCATATAATTGGAGCAAAGTTGCATATTGGGCTCTGGCTTCTTCTAGTTTTGCAGGATCTTTTTCTGTTCCCCATTCAAGGAAAACATCACCTAAAAGAAGAATTCCATCAGCATCATTAACGTGATAATCCAGAACTTCACGTCGGACAATTTCTTCAGCTTTTGAATAGTTTGCCAGTTCATTTAATTCCATTTCAGCATATTCCAGACCAGCTGTTTTATCATGATTAAAACAATAAAGAATATTTTTATACATATCAGCTGAACGTTGATACTGTTTATGCTCCCTATAACCACGAGCATAATTAAAGAACCAGTTTTTATTAAGTTTGTAAGTAACAGCCTCATTGAATTTCATTTCAGACTGAGGATATTCATTTGCCTGAAGTAATGTATACCCCTGCTTGTAAAGAGAATTTGCTTTCAAAGGTTTATAAATACAATTCTTTCCAAAATTAAACAGACCCCAGCCTACAATCATCATTACACAGGCCAGCAAGGCTCCTGGAATAATTTTGTTTCTCAGCTGATAAGAAATAGATTTTTTATAAGCTTCATATTCCTCTGCTGAACGACGTTCATAATCTCGTGGAACAGGAATTGAAATATCAAGCATTTTTTCAAGCATGGAAGCTACAGAACGAGCAGGTGCTTTAGCAAGAATTTTTTCTATGATTTCAAATTCCGCATCTTCTGTAAATTCATCTTGAACAATTAAATCTTCAAAAGCAAGACGAACATTTAATGGATATAAACTTAAATTTTTGCGGAAAGTCTTATATTGTTCATCACTTAAAGTATTTGGAGGTAACTCTTCAGATTCCACGGCATCAGAAAAATCAGGTGTATCAAGACCTTTTTTTCCAAGACGTCTCTTAGGTTTTGTTACCCCTTTACTTACAAGGGGCTTAGCTTTTTTATCTTCCTTTGCAGTTTCAACATCCGAGAATCCTGGAATTTCAAAATCCCCTTCCATAGCAAAGTCTTCATCGTTACCAAATTCAAAGTCTGAGTCTGAAGTTTTTATCTGTGAATCTGTATCAGAAATTCCAAAATCCAAACCTTCCATATCTGAAATATCAAAGGTTTCTAATGGAACATCACCACTGTCTTCTGTAACAGCAGACTCATCTGACATATTCTCAAAATCAGGAATATCAAAATCTGAAGCAGATTCTGTTCCTTCGTCAAGGCTTTCCATATCTACATCAGAAGCATCAAATAAACCTTCAGGAATTCCAGAATCATCTAAATTACTATCATCAGAACTGTTATTTTCTTCAGTTCCACCAATAGAAAAATCATCAGGCACATCAAAATTTTCCTCTTCAGGGGAATCGTCAAGTGAAGGAAGCTCTAAATCTTCTGGAATACCAAAATCCTCTTCTGCTGAATTTGAAGAAGATTCACTTTCCAAATCTGAAGGTAAATCTGCAGTCAAGTCATCTGGAATATCAAAACTGTCTTCCGCAGCGACCTCAAAAGAACCAGCATTTTCAGATTCTGCAGATAATTCTGCGTCAGCAGCATCAGGAAGATCAAAATCTGCTGAAATATCATCATTCAGACTTTCTACAGAATCCTGCGAAGGTTCTTCTAAGCCCATATCAGCATTAATGTCTTCAGGAATTCCAAAGTCCTCTTCCACAGAATCCGAATTTAAATTCATGTCTGCAGAAAAATCTTCCGGTACATCAAAAGTATCATCAATTGAATCCAGCCCGTCACCAGAATCTAAATCCCCATTCAAATCTTCTGGAATATCAAAATTATCATCTAAAGACTCAGCAGATGTATTTTCATCAATATTTTCTGCAGCAGAAAAATCCTCTGTAAAATCCAGGTCAGCATTTTTTTCAGATTCATTTTCCTGCAAATCATCAGATAAACTGTCAAGATCCTCTAAATCTTCAAGTTCATCAAGGCTTTCAAGATTATTTGAATTTTCAGCAGAATCAGAAGTCTGTAAAGGTTCTTCTTCAATATCTGGCAAATCTGATAATTCAGAAAGCTCATCTATTGAATCAGAATTTTCTTCATCATTACTATCTTCTGTAAAATCCCCAAGCAACGCACTTAAATCCATATCTGCAATGGAAGGTTCTTCTGGTTCAGGTTCAGGTTCCGGCTCACTTTCAGGTTCCTCAAACATAGAAAGATCAGGCATTTCAGAACCAGCAGAGGCATCATCATCAATGTTTATAGGATTCAGTAAAGAAGACAAATCTGGAGTGTTAATTTCATCATAAGAATCATCTTCCGGCTGCAAATCTTCAACTACAGGTTCTTCTACAACAGGAGCAGACGTTTTTTCAATTTTTGGCATACCAAGCACAAAATCTTCTGAGTCATTAATATCCGGGATACTTTCTGGAATGTCTATAACTACAGGTTTTTCTCCACGTCCAGCTCTGGCTGTAACTTCATTACCAACTGACAGGAGATCACTGCTAAACTTTTTAAGCTGACTTAAACCTGGCATACTATAATTTTACCCCACTATACTTCTAAAATACAAGTAGAAGATTTTCCACCTCTTTTATAGTAACGGAATATTAAATATTTCACTTAAGAACTTTTTTACTATAAGTATCATATAATTTAAGACAGGGCTTCCGCATTATAAACAAAAATCCTGAATTTTTGGCTCCCAGTCACGGTTGCGTGATTCAAAACC
>JALEPQ010000118.1 GCA_022768685.1 Spirochaetia bacterium | reverse complement strand
TTTGCATCTTTAACCAAATCTGGGTCCATTACAAGTTCACTAACTTCTTTAAAGCGTTTTTCGCATTCGTCAAGTTTCTTAATCAAATCCATAGTAGTAAAAGTATACAGAATTTGAAGGAAATTAGGAAGAGGAAGGAGTTAATTAGGAATCAAGGACAAAAGGGACAGAGATAAGTTGATTTCAATTGTCTCTGTCCCTTTTGTCAGACTGATTTGTTACAAATTACTCTGTCCCCATTGTCACAACTTCATTGTTACAAATTGCTCTGTCCCTTTTGTCACAACTTCATTGTTACAAATTGCTCTGTCCCCATTGTCACAACTTCATTGTTACAAATTACTCTGTCCCTATTGTCAGACTGATTTGTTACAAATTACTCTGTCCCCATTGTCATAACTTCATTGTTACAAATTGCTCTGTCCCCATTGTCACAACTTCATTGAAAGTTTAGAATTACAAACTATGAAATACGAATTAGCAATTTTTGATTTAGATGGTACTATTTTGAATACTATAGACGACTTAGCTGATTCTATGAATGCGACCTTAGAAAAGTTTAATTTTCCAACACATCCAGTAGAAAAAGTAAAGTATATGGTTGGAAACGGAATTCCAAAACTTGTAGAACGCGCTGTTCCAGACGGAAAAAATAATCCAAAATATAGTGATGTTCTGTCTTCTTTTATAAATTATTATGAAAAACACAGTACAATAAAAACTGCACCGTATAATGGAATGATTGAAACTCTTTTGCATCTGAAATCTATTGGAGTAAAACTTGCCGTAAATTCAAATAAACTTGAATCTGCCGTAATTCCCCTTTGTAAAAAATATTTTCCTGAAATTTTTGACTATATTTCAGGGGGACACTTGAATCAGCCACCAAAACCAGATCCATCTGGTGTAAATATAATCTTAAAAAAGTCTGAAATAGAAAGAACAAAGGCAGTTTACATTGGTGATTCTGATGTTGACATTCAGACTGCAAAAAATGCTGAAATTGACGAAATTGCCTGTAGCTGGGGGTTTAGAGGTTCAGATTTTTTAAAGGATAAAGGGGCAAAAATTATAATTGATACTCCAAAAGATATCTTAAATTTTTTTAAGTAAATCATAAAGAAAATTACTCTGTCCCCTTTGTATGTAAAAGTTATATAAATTACTCTGTCCCTTTTGTATGCATTCCCATAACACAACACAATTTACTCTGTCCCTTTTGTATGTAAAAGTTATATAATTTACTCTGTCCCCTTTGTACGTAGAACTTATATAATTTACTCTGTCCCCATTGTCACAACTTCATTGTTACAATTTACTCTGTCCCCTTTGTATGTAAAAAATATATAAATTACTCTGTCCCTATTGTACGTAGAACTTATATAATTTACTCTGTCCCTTTTGTACGTATTCCCACAAAACTTATGAATTAATTGTAAAACCTCCCGTATTTTACTATAATCTACTTTAATTATGAACTTTTATGATTATTATGATGTTGCTGTTGTTGGTGCTGGTCATGCTGGAATTGAAGCAGCCCTTGCCTGTGCCCGAATGGGGCTTAAAACTGTATTAATCACTCAAACTCCTGACGCAATTGCCAGAATGAGCTGTAACCCTTCTATTGGTGGAATTGCTAAAGGTAATATTGTTCGTGAAATAGATGCCCTTGGCGGTGAAATGGCTAAACTGATTGATCATTCTATGATTCAGTTCCGTATGTTGAATAAAAGCCGAGGTCCTGCTGTTCAAGCTCCTCGTTCTCAGGCTGATAAAATCACATATTCACAGCTTGCCCGTTTAACTGTAGAACAGACTCCTAATCTTTATACTATGATGGATGTTGTTGTAGATATTCTTACAACTGCTTCTTCAACTCCTCTTCCACCTAATTCAGATTCTGCTGCAGAAAACGGAACTATACCAGGTGAAACCCGCGGATGGAATGGAAGCAATATAGATTCTGAAAACTATGCTACTGAAGCTGCCAGAAGTGGAATGCGTCAGAAGGTAACTGGTGTTGTAACTGAAAGAGGTCGTATTATTCCTGTTCGTTCTGTTGTTCTTACTACAGGAACTTTCCTTGGTGGACGTATTTTTATAGGTGAATATGATGCTCCTTGTGGTCGTATAGGTGAACCTGCAGCTTATGGTCTTACTGCCAGTATGCATCGTTTAGGTTTTACAACTGGACGTTTAAAAACTGGAACTCCTCCTAGAATTTTAAGAAAGACAATTGATTTTTCTAAGATAGAAGAACAGCCAGGTGATGAAGAAATCATTCCATTCAGTTTTGAGACAGAAAAAGTTGAACGTCCAATGGTTCCATGTCACATTGTTTATACTAATCCTGAAACTCATAAAATTATTCGAGAAAATATTAATCGTTCTCCATTGTATTCAGGAAAAATAAGTGGAATCGGGCCTCGTTATTGTCCTTCAATTGAAGATAAGGTTATGCGTTTTTCAGAGCGTGATCGTCATCAGATTTTTGTTGAACCAGAAGGTCTTATGACAGAAGAAATGTACCTCAACGGTTTTTCATCTTCTTTACCAGAGTGTGTTCAGGATGCTTTTATGAGAACTCTTCCTGGTTTTGAAAATGCTGTTCAGAGTCGTCCTGGTTATGCTGTAGAATATGATTATGTTGAACCAACACAGCTTTTCCCAAGTCTTGAAACAAAACGTGTCGCAGGTCTTTTTAATGCCGGACAGATAAATGGAACTTCAGGTTATGAAGAGGCTGCTGGTCAGGGGCTTGTTGCAGGAATGAATGCAGGTCTTTATGCACGTGAACATATTAAAACTTGCGGACCTTTAGCAGAACTTCCACATTCAATGAATGGTGTTGCTTCAAGTATGGTAAAAGGTGCTTTTTCTCCAAAAAATGAAATGTCACCAGAAGAACTTCGTCAGTTTGCTGAAATTTCAGAAAGAGAAACAAAGGAACTAAATCAGTATCTTGCTAAAGTTCAGAAAGATGCTGGATTTGAAAATTTTGAAGTTATTCCTGAATATAAGCCTGTAATTATTGGTCGTGATGAAGGTTATATTGGGGTTTTGATTGATGATCTTGTAACTTTGGGAACTAAAGAACCTTACAGAATGTTTACTGCCCGTGCAGAATATCGGTTGAAACTTCGTCATGATACTGCAGATCGCAGACTTGCAAAGTATGCCTATGAAGCCGGTTTAAAAACAAAGGCACAGTATGATGCAGTTTGTGAAAAATATGCCCGTCTTGAAGAAATTGAAGCATTGCTGCTTAAAAAGCCAAATATGGATAATCCTGGTTACAATGAAAAAGACTGGGAAGAGGCTAAAATTGAAGTTAAATACAAGTACTATATTGAAAAGCAGGATAAGCGCGTAGAAAAGCTGCACAAAATGGAAAATACACATATTCCAGCAGATTTTGATTACGGAAGTATTCCATCTCTTTCAGCTGAAAGCCGCCTGAAACTTGAAAAAGTCCGTCCTGTTACTTTAGGCCAGGCAAATCGAATCAGTGGAATTCGTAACAGCGACATTATGTTGTTAATGGTTTACTTAAAGAGATAATTTTGTGAATCTGCTGGTTATTGAGGGGGTAGTACAACCCCTCAAAACGGCGAATTACATTTTTTTTAATTCTTTATAAGAATATCCACAACATGCGAACTGGCTCCTAAAAGTTCAGTCCTTTCTGCAATTGCAAGCTGGAAGGATAAAAATGCTTGAAATTCTTCTTCTTCCATTTCGTTTAATTCCCTGCGAATATAATCTGCTGCTCCGTCTGGTGCAATTAGTTTTACTCTCTGTAATTTTGCTTTATTGTTAAGTCTTTCTAAGTCCTCTAATCTGGCGTAATCATATAAATCTGCTTCTGTACAGATTGTGTGAAAATCTTCTGAAAGACCATTTTTTTCAGCAACTTCTTTCCACTTGTGTTCTCTAAAGCAGTAGGAAATAACGCTGTATTCATTCATAACGTATGCAACTAAAATGAAGCCGTTTTTTTTTGTAATTCGTTTTGCTTCGTTTAGTGCCTGTAATTTATTTTCGTCACCATGAAGGTGATACATTGGACCAAATAATAATGTAATGTCAAATGTTTCATCTTCCAGCATTTTTAAATTTCTGGCATCTCCCTGCCAGGTTTTTATGTTCTCATGTTTGGAGCGTAATATTTCTAAATTGTGTTTTACTAGTTCTACTGCAGTTACATCGTATCCCTGGTGACAAAGTTCTACAGAGTATCTGCCTGTTCCGGCTCCAATATCTGCAATTTTTATTGCTGAAGGATTTTTTTCTGCCAGACTTGATATACATTCTTTTATATAGTGAAGGGAAGTGTTGAATTCAACTAAACCATGTCTTGTTTTCAACCGGTTTTCTTCGTGAAATTTGTTATAGTATTTTTCTAAATCTGCCATATACATTTATAAGTATATAAAAAAAGAGGTCCTTTCAAAAGACCCAGGGCAAACGCATTATAAATGCTTTTCCGTAATGTTGGCGCGAAGGAGCGGGGCGTGGTTCAAAAACACTCTTTTTGTGGCTGCTGCGAAGCGGCAGTTCAATAGTTTCTATACCACAAAAAGCGTGTAGCGCATTATTGCGCGGTTTTGAATCACGCAACCG
>JALEPQ010000115.1 GCA_022768685.1 Spirochaetia bacterium | reverse complement strand
TTTGTATTGCTTTTTGGACTTTATAAACTATCTCAGTTTACATCATTGTATACAGGATTTGGATTTAATTCTGTTACAGTTGAAAATGTAGGGCAGGTTCAGTTTATAGGATTATTTTTAGCTTTAACTTTGTATGAAAGTATTTCTGAAATTATTTCACCAGTGGCAAATATTTTCTCGCGAAAAGACGAATATGCTGCAGATGCCTTTTCCGCAAAGGTATGTGGAACTTCGGAAAATTTAATCACAGGTTTAATAAAATTGAACAGTGAAAATTTAAGTGAACTCTATCCTCCAAAACTCTATGTATTTTGGAATTATAGTCATCCAACTTTGATAGAAAGAATAAATGCTTTAAAAAGCGTGTAAGATAAAACCGCTAAAATAGCGCGGCTTTATCTTACCTAAAGTTTGCGTTGCAAACTTTTTATTGAACTGCTGTTCCTCATTGCATTACGGAACAGCGTAAAAAGTCAATCGATTGTTGAAACAATCTTCTTGACTTTTTATGGGAGGAAAAATGCCTGTATTTGGTGATAATTCAGATGGTTTTGATAATGAAATTAAAATAGAAAAATGTCTCAACTTTAAGAAATTTGAAAATATAACTCCTAATCTTCAGAATTTCTTAAAAGATGTATTTAAAGGATATGATCTTCATGGTAGGGAAATTCATGCAACTCGTTCTCCTCAAAGAATAAAACCTGATTTTTATTTAGTCGCAGATGGAATTTCCAAAGGAGTTTATGTAAGTATAAAGAAAGGAAGTGGAAACAGTGTTCATCAAGAAAGTCTTACTATTTTCATAGATTATTTAGAATCATTGGGTGCTAGTGATCAAATTATACGTTATCTAAAAGAATTTCATTATGCAGACGGAACTACTAATAATACTGGTAAAAAAAGATTTACAGCTTCAGAATTTAAAAAAGATTATCCAGAAAAAATAGTTGAATTAAATAAGTTTTTCAATCAACGCCCTATCATAAAGAAAATGTTTGAGCGTTTTATTTTTGTAGGCAACCTTGAAGATGCAATTCGAGTAGATTATGTATATCACGGAACACCACAAAAAGGTGTTTGGGCCTCTAGAGATGAAATATATCAATATTTAACTGATAAATCATTTTCAAATGAATCTGTTCATTTTTCTCAATTAACTTATCAAGTTTGGAATCGTAACATCAATCGAAACCCTAATACCGAAAATCGTCGGGAACAGATACAGATTAAATGGGGTGGAATAGAAAACACCCTAACAGAAATAACAAGTCGCCGTTCTGAATTTAAACAACGAGGTACATATGAAGGTGACTTCTCAGAAAAGGCCAGTGTTATATATTTCAATCGTTATCAAGAAGATGAAGCTTTCAGAAAGTATCTAAAAAGTATTAATGCAAATCCAGAAAAAACGCTTATGGTTCGTGTTACAACAAAACAACATTCTAAATTAAGTGATCAAAAAGTTATGACAAGAGCAGATGCATATTCTATTGAAGTTTTAGATGATTAATTACTCAAAGTTGCAGAACAGAATGAATTCTACTTAGATGAGGATATTCTTAAGCAATATGAAGGAAAATTTAAAATTATTGAAAATTCTGGTGTATCAATTAAGATGCCAGATTCAGATTCTTACCAATTATTAAAATTAACACCTTCAAGCTTTTATAAACTATTCAAATCCTATGCTTTAGGAGCTGGAGCTTCTTTATTTTGTCAGCAAGAAAAAGACTTACCTAATAATAAAGCTCTATTGGTTGGTTGGAATACAACTGTAGATGAAATGAAATCATTCTTTAAGTTCTTTAAAATTGATGATACAAACCTTTTTACATCAAAAGAATTATGTATGATGGTTAAGAATGACGCTGCTGAAAAAATCACAAAAATGATTAATAGTGATATATACTTGCAAGAAGTAATATTCAACGGTTTACATATTTATGAAGAACCTTACACAGCGCATTATTTTATGCAAAATAATAATATTTCAAAATTGGGATATCAACCATTTACAGTCACTACAGGATCAGGGAGATCTCACGGTGATTACACAATCGTTTTAAAACCTTATAAAAATCCTAAGAATTAGTATCCTTTAATTTTTGCGTAATTATCTGAGCTAACTGGCTTATTACAGTTACAACAACTGAATTACCAATTTGTTTATAACCATGGGAACCTCTTCCAACTTTATAGGAAGAGGGATATCCCATGATTTTCAGACATTCCTCTTCCGTTAAACGCCTTTTTTGTTTTATTACAACAGGAACATTGTTTCCACCAGTTCCCATTTTTGCAGTCAAACAAGGAGAATAATTTTTTGTTGCAAACTGACACCTAGATGGTCTTATTTCATAAGCCAACGTATAATCATCAACTTCTATTTTTTTAAGTTCTACATGTTTCATTATATTCTGATAACAAATATCACTTATAGCATATTTTGAATCATTATTTTGTTTTATAATACTGGATAAATCATACATTAAAGATTTTTTCTGTTTTAAGTCAATGTCTGATAAATCAATATGTAAATCTTTTCTAAATCCAATACAGTACCAACGTTCTCTGTTTTGTGGAATTCCGTAATCTAAAGCATTAATGACACTGTCTTTACATGAATATCCAATTTCATCTAACGTATTCATAATTACTTTTATAGTATTACCACCGTCATGATTCGTAATTCCTCGCACATTTTCCAAAAGAAAAGCTACTGGTTGCTTTTCTTTTAAAATACGTGCAACTTCAAAAAACAAAGTTCCTCTAGAATCTTCAAAACCTAATCTTTTTCCTGCTATAGAAAATGGCTGACAAGGAAAACCCGCACACAATATATCAAAATCAGGAATATCTTTTGATAAGATTTTTGTTATATCCCCCTCAGGGTAATCTTGAAAATTATTTTTATAAGTTTCTCTTGCATATTTATCAATTTCAGAACTGAAAATACATTTATTTCCAGCCGATTCAAAAGCTATTCTAAATCCCCCCATTCCAGAAAACAAATCAATAAATGTCATTATTTATTCTCCAGATTCTTACATAATTCTTCCGCAATAGCCTTTCCTAATAAAGGAGGTACTGCATTCGCTAATTGTTGATGCTGTTCACTTGATGAACCTGTGAGTACAAAATCATCATTAAAGGATTGCAATCTAGCACATTCTCTAACAGTTAGAATTCGATTTCTATCAGGATGTATTATCATTGCTTTTGCTGCATGTTTAATTGTTACACTAGGTTTTTTAGGATCCAGTCGTTTATAGGCATTACTATGGACACCACCTCCTGTTCCCAATTCTGCAGGAATATCTTTCCAGTTTCCACCTTGAGGTATATACGACATTCTTTTTGTTACTAACTCATTAGACTGTCTTCTAATATGATTTTCAATTATATTTGTATGCCCCTGCATAAGCGTTTGATATTCAGTTTTTGGTTCTAAATAATTGTCTCCATCAGGATCTACATTACCAAGAGCGTCACCAACTGTCACATAATCCTCTACACAATATTTTTCTTTAGGGAAAGTAAGAGGTAAATTTTTTGAAGCTATGAATATAACTCGTTTTCTTGCTTGTGGAACTCCATAATCAGCTGCGTTTAAAATTTTATGATTTACTTTATAACCAATTCGCTTAAATTCATCATAAATAAGTTGCCTAATATCGTCTCCTTGATCATTTTTCATTGATAAAAGACCAACAACATTTTCGATAACAACATATTTTGGATGAACAACATCTGTAATTCTTATTACTTCTTCAAAGAGTGAATTACGTTTATCCTTTACATCTCTCTTTCCAGACATGCTAAATCCCTGACATGGAGGACCAGCAATAATAACGTCTACTTTATTTTCATATTTATTCCAATGTTCAGATTCTAGCTGTGTTAAATCTTGTAGAAGTAATTCAACATTTTCATTTTTATGATTTTTTTTATAAGTATTTATAGCAACATTCCAAATATCAGCAGCAGATACAACTTCAAATTTATCAGTCATCTCAAATCCATATGAGAATCCTCCAATGCCACAAAATAAATCTATTACTGAATACTTATCCATAATTTCACCTATTACAAATATAATAAAATAAATAAAAAAAAACCGCCCTTTTATGAACTATTTTTTCTATATATTTTTCCATTAAAAGATATTTAATTAATTATGAAAATGAAGAACTATTACACTATATATAATACAAAGGATGAAGTTGTAGCATCCGGATTAGCAGAAGAATGCGCAACACAAATGAATACTAACTTAAAATCCTTCTTTTCCATATATTAGTAAAAATAAGAAACATAGATCAACATATAAAATTATCATTGAACTGTTCTTATAAATAAACTAAATCAAATTGTTTATGAAGACAATTGATTAGTAAAATGTTTTGGTAATCTATCTCCAGTTCTAAATGTATAATATTGCCTTATTGCATTAGACATTGCATATAGCATTGCTCTACTTATGTCATTTTGATCGCATATTTTTTTTAATTTAAGTAATGTAGCCTGAATTAATTGTTTATCAGAAACAATATCATCTAAATCAATATTAAGTAATTCTTCAGCTTTTTTTGCCTTTGATATTCTTGAAGTAACAGAACGTGATTTACTAGAAATAGAATCAGAATTCTGCAAATATAATTTGAATTTTATTTTATCCATATTCATTATGATTATACCGCATTTTTCAAATAAATGTATTTACCTATTTACAAGGAATTCAGGGCAAACGCATTATAAACAAAAATCAGATTTTTTGGCTCCCGGTCACGGTTGCGTGATTCAAAACCACGCAATAATGCGCTACACGCTTTTTGTGGTATAGAAACTATTGAACTGCC
>JALEPQ010000110.1 GCA_022768685.1 Spirochaetia bacterium | reverse complement strand
AAAACTCCGTACACACGGCTGATAGAATGTGAGTCACTTCCAGAAGAAGCAAAGCAGGAACTCAGGCGAAGAAAAAATGCTTTAGATCTGGAAACACTTCTACAAAGAACTCAAGAACTCCAGACGAAACTTATTGCTCTGGCAGTTCCATGGTCTAAATAATTACGGTTAGATTTTTACTTGAGTAACCGAATATCTTTGGGTTAGATTTTTACGTGATTCAATACGGAGGTGAAAATTTCAAAAGCAAATCTTGTACGCATTGCAAAAAAATTTCACTCTTGAAAGCGCAATAAGTTTTGTATATACTTAAAAATCATGCAGGAAGAAAGAAAAATAATAGGTGAAAACAGAAAAGCTCATTTTGACTACTTCATAGAAGAATCAAAGCAGGAACTCAGGCGAAGAAAAAATGCTTTAGATCTGGAAACACTTCTACAAAGAACTCAGGAACTCCAGACGAAACTTATCGCTCTGGCAGTTCCATGGTCTAAATAATTACGGTTAGATTTTTACATGATTAACCGAATCTCATTGGGTTAGATTTTTACGTGATTCAATACGTAGTTATTGTCAAAAACGGCGTTTTATTATATATTAATTTTAATCATATCGGGCCATTAGCTCAGTGGTTAGAGCAGAGGACTCATAATCCTTTGGTCCTAAGTTCAAATCTTAGATGGCCCAAAGTCCATTTTGCGAAAGCAGAATGGGCTTTTTTTTATATAATTTCCTATAGCCAAACGGCGCGAATGCGACATATGGCCCAAAGACTATTTTACGAAAGTAGAATAGTCACAAAATCTCATCAACCACTTAAATTTAGCTTCTCCTATAAGCAGATCCCCTTTTATACCGATGTCAGTTTTTCGAATTCTGCGGCTTTTGCACCATTTAATGTATCTTTTAATTTTGCACAAACTGGGGCGTCTCCTTCTACGGCCTTGGCCTAAGCCAGCTTGAAGAATAGCCTGTAATTATATCATCTGTTATCAGATTTTTTATTTTTTTATAGGCAGGAATTGTTTCATATTTAGCTTCAAGAGCAGAAGCGTTCAAAACTGTTTTTTCTGAGAGGGCTTTTCCAGTGCCTTGTAAAAAATTTTCATAGTTCCTTTTATCCTGAGCAGAAAAGAGAACAAGTGGAATCTAAGTTTTTTTGAAATGACATCTGCATCAATTCTTTTACCCTGTTCAGCTGCAACATCACTCATATTTAAGATAGGGAATGTTGGAAGAGAAATACCTGCATGATCTGCCAGCATGTAAAGGCTACGCTGTAATTAGCCCGAAATTCGAGTTTTTTGAAAATCAAACATAAAATTGATTTTACAAAAAATTATTCTTTAATATTGTAAACCGCAAGTTGTTTCAACAACTGAGGATTTACAAAACGTTCGCGCAATCGAACACGTAAATAAAAAGAGTTTTTGCCAAAAAAACTCGAGACTTAAAATAGATGGCGAAATTTAAGCCATCTATTTTAAACGTTTATATTTTTATTTATTGTATGTCCTCAGTGTTGATTGTATATTGATTTTTACCGTTCTTTTTGGATATGTAGAGTACTTTATCTGCATTCTTGTATAATTCTATGTAGGAACGTCCTTGTTTTGGATATATAGAAACACCTACAGATGCAGATACATTTACTTTGTTGTCTCCATCTTCAAATATTCGGTTTAATTTTTCACAGATGGAATTCGCTTTTGACTCAATAATTTTAGAACTGATTTTTCTTACGTCCAGGGAAAGTCTTAAAAGAGCTGCAAATTCATCTCCACCAATTCTTCCAACAATATCCTGATCGTTAAAAATAAGGAGAAGTTTTTTTGCAGTATCCTGTAGAACCTGATCACCAATAGAATGACCCAGTGTATCATTTACAGTTTTAAAATAATCCAGGTCAATAATATAAAAAGCAAAAATTTCGTTTCTTGAAGAAGTTTCTACAAGTTTTGTTACTGCATCTTCAAAGGCCCCTTTATTTAATAATCCTGTTAGTGAATCAAGAGATGCCTTTTGGGCAAGTTTCATTTCTTTTTCACGTTCTGCTTCAACATTTGTAACATTTCCTACAAATTTGCAAACAGCACCTTCATTGTTTCTGAGAACCGAACCTGAAAGCCTGAACCATTTGTAAGTGCCGTCTCCAGTTTTTAAGCGGACTTCTGTATTTAATTCTGATTTTTGACTGTTTACAATATTTTTAATCTGAACATAAGTTATAATATCATCAGAATGAATAAGTCCTAAAATTTCATTTACCTGATCTCCAATGTAAACATCTTTTTCTGAAGGACATAAATCTTTAAGATTACCAGAAAGATCCAGGCGTTTTTTGGAATAGTCATAACTGAATATAACAGCCTGACTTTGTACAGAAACCATATTGTAATTATCATTTTGCTTCTGGATGTGATTTGAATAAAAAAATAAAAAGAGATTAGTTCCAGTCTGAATTAAAAAAGTAAACACCAGAAGGCATTCTATTATAAAATAATTATTTTTTATTAAAAGAAAACCTTCCGGTGAATTCATTATGAATGATTTTTTAAGAAATTTTAAAAGTACAAAAATTACTACAAAAAGGCACAAGGAGACTAGTTCAGAAATCTGGATAAGTCTAAGTCTAATTTTTTTCTCTTTCATGTAGTTAATTATACAACGGAAATTTCAGTTTTACCACAAAATGATATTCAGATTGTATTTTCCAGGTTTAACCTTATATGGTTCCATTGTATCAGGTCCACAGGCTCCTGTACCAACTCCTCTTAAAGCCGCATAGATTGTAAGAATATAAATTCCATTTTCGCCTTTACTTAAATCTATCAGTTCATTGCGATGTTCACACTTCCATAAATCTTCTTTGGAATATTTTGAAACGTTAAATGTGAAATCTGTAAGTGAGGCTATATGAATATTTTTTTTGCCTGTTCCGCTGCTTAGCTGCAGGTATTTAGTGTCACACCTGGAGCCGTTTTCCTGAGGAACAATGTAAGGAACTTCCAGTTCATCTATTTTTTTTGTATATAGATTACTCATTGCACCTCTTTTCCTGTCTGAATAACATTCATGAGGTCCTTTTCCATACCATTGAATATTTTTGTAATCAGCTTTTACAGGAACGGAAATTCCTACACAAGGATATTCATTTATCAGCTGTGAAAGTTCCATTTCTACTTGTAATTGAATTGCTTTTCCATTTTCGGTTTCTATTTCTCTGTAATTAGATTTTCCTTCCGCAAGAATTTCTTTTACTGATGATTTGCTTCCTGTATAAATTTTGAATGAATCATTATTTTTTTCAATTAAGGCACCTGGTAAATCATATTTAATCCATGATGGTGTAGGTTTATTAAAAAATGCCCAGGGGGTTGGTTCATTGAAAATTGCTGGAAGTTCTCTTTTTACACATTCATTTTCTGTAAGTGGTCTGAAAATGACAGGTAAGAAATCTTCGGCTATTTTTTTTGCTTCATTTAAATCACAGCAATTGTTTGTATCAATTTCTAAAAGAGATTCAAGACTGCAATTTTCATTAAGCTTAAATTCTTCATAACCTAAAACAGAATCTTTTTTTGTGAATGGGGTATCATTTTTGTAAACAAAATAAAAATGAATTAAAATCTGTTCGTTACAGTTTGAATAATTTTTTTTGTAAGGAATCTTAATTTCAGATTTCTGTTCAGGAGCAGTTTCTGGTAATGAAATTTTTCCTGATTCTAAAACTTTTCCGTTTGCCAGAATTTCATATTTCAGTTCTATATTTTCAAGTGTTAGAAAATCCTGATGATTTATAACTTCATAAATTCCTACATCTTTGTGAACTGCTTTTATTTTTACAGGACAGAAAAGATATTTACATTCTTCCATGGCAGGTTTTGTAGTCTGGTCTGGAAACATAATTCCGTTTAAACAGAAGTCATAATCAGAAGGGGAATCTCCAAAATCTCCTCCATATTTCCAGTATTTTCCGCCCTGGCTTTCTCCTGGTTTTCCTTCAGGTGATGTTGCAGCCAATCCCTGGTCAATCCAATCCCAGATAAATCCACCTTGTAATCCATGAGTTGAGTAAATTGCATCCCAGTAATCTGCTATAGAACCGTTGGCGTTACCCATAGCATGTGAATATTCACACATTATTATTGGACGATAATCTTCTCTTGTTTTTGCATATTCTTTTATTAATTCAATGCCTGGATACATTGGACCTATAAAATCAGTCAGGCCTTTTCCTCGTGCAAGTGAATCCAGGGTAAAGTCTCCTTGAGTCCACTCCGGACGAACAAAACCTTCATAGTGAACTATACGTGTTGGATCCACTCTGCGAATCCAGGCATTTGCAGCAACCTGATTTTGACCATCTCCACTTTCGTTTCCTAAAGACCAGCCAAAAATGCAGACATTGTTTTTATCTCTTCGGACCATTCTAGTAATTCTTTGCATATAAGCATTCATCCATAAATCTGACCGTGCAATGCAATCATAATATGCATGATTTTCGATATTTGCTTCATCAAGAATATAAAGTCCATAGCGGTTACAAAGTTCATACCAGCGTTCATCATCAGGATAATGACAGGTTCTTACAGCGTTAAAGTTATAAGATTTCATTGTTTTTATGTCTTTGAGCATTTCTTCTGTTGATAAGGTTTTTCCCTTAAGTTCTGAATGTTCATGACGATTTACACCTTTTATATAAACCATCTTACCATTAATTAATAATTCTCTATTTTTTACTTCAACAGATTTAAATCCTGTTGTAAAAGATACAGATTCTATATACGAATTGTTTTCGTCATAAAGTGAAATTAAAAGAAGATAAAGCTGAGGATTTTCATGAGACCAAAGTGAAACTTCATTTACTTTAATAACAGTTCTGGCTGTAAACTGGTTCTGTCTGTAATTTAAGGTTCGCTCCAGTTTATCTGATTGTATCAAATTTCCCAGGGTAATATTTTTTCCATGCCCATTTAATTTGAAAAGTTTATATTCAACTGAATATTTTTTTGTATCAAGATCTTTATTTTCAAGTTTTCTAAAAATATCTGAATATCCTATTTTTATGTTCAGAGGAATTGTTCCTTCTGCTTGTAAAGGAGATTTTTGATTTTCAATTTTAGTTATAGCTTCTACATCTTCTATAAAAAGATTATTAGTTGCATAAAGATAAACACTTCTATGAATTCCACCAAACCACCATTGATCCTGATCTTCAACAAAAGATGCATCTGAATATCTTACAACCTTAATGGCTATTAAAACCTCTTTGGAATAATCAGAAATAAATTGGGAAATGTCAAATTCACAGGGAAGTCGGGTATCTTTTGAAATACCTGCAAGATTTCCGTTTACATAGAGAATAGTTGTACTTTCTGCAGAGCCAATATGTAGAACAATTCTTTTTTTATTCCAGTTTTCAGGTAATTTAACTTTGATTTTATATAAACCTGTAGGATTGTCTTCAGGTACAGAAGGAGGTAGTGTGTCAAAAGGCATCTGAACATTTGTGTAATGGGGGTGGTCAAAACCTTGAAGTGACCATGTTCCAGGTACTCTGATTTTGTCAAATTTATCCTTGAAATCTTCTGAATACCAGTTTTTTAATTCTTCAGTTTCAGTATCAGGATTATTAACAAGCTTAAAATCCCACATTCCGTCAAGTGATTTTACATTTTTGCTTTTTGTACAAGGAAGATTTTCTGGACCTGCACAAACTTCATTAAGAGCTAATTCCTCAGATTCATAGTTAATAAGAGGACTTCTGATTTCTAGTCGATTAAATGATTGAATTTCCGGATTTTCCCAAATATTTTTCATGATTATTATTTTATATCATAATTTCATATAACAAAGGTATGAATGTACTAGTATTTTAGTACCTTTTTTTATTAAAAATGTGAGTTACCATTTAATTACAGAAAACTATAAAAAAAGTATTTTTCTCAGGAGGAAAAATGAAAAAATCGTTATTAGTATTAACTGCTGCTGCAGTTCTGGTTTCTGGATTGTTTACATCTTGTAGTAAAAAAGATTCAGTTTCGGCTAACGGTCCGGTAAAACTAACAGTTTGGTGTTGGGATCAGACATTCAATATTTATGCTATGAATGAAGCTGCTAAAATTTATAAAGCTGATCATCCTAATGTTGATGTTGAAGTTGTTGAAACTCCATGGGCAGATTTACAGCAGAAATTAATTACTTCACTTTCTGCAAATCAGACTTCAACACTTCCAGATATTATTTTGTGTCAGGATAATGCTATCCAGAAAAATATGCAGAACTATCCAAAAGCTTTTGCAGCTTTAGATGGTAAAGTTGATTTAAGTCAGTTTGCTGAATTCAAAGTAGGTTATGGTGAAATGAATGGAAAACATTATTCAGTTCCTTTTGATAATGGTGCTACTGCAACATTCCTTCGCCGTGATGTAATTGAAGCAGCCGGTTTAAAAGTATCTGATTTCAATGATATTACCTGGGGAAAATTCATTGAACTTGGAAAAATTGTAAAAGCAAAAACTGGAAAAGCTCTTATTTCCTATGTAGGAAATGAACCTGACTGTATTATGATTATGCTCCAGTCTTGTGGTACATGGCTTTTTGATGAAAAAGGAAATCCATATCTTGCTAACAATGATATTCTTAAAAAATGTGTTTCTTTGTATGCAGAAATGATTAAATCTGGTGTTTGTGAAACAGTTACAGACTGGAATGCTTATGTTGCTTCTATAAATAACGGAACTGTTGCAGGTACAATCAATGGATGCTGGATGGTTGGTTCTATTTGTGCTCAGGAAGATCAGAAAGGTAAATGGGCAATTGTAAATACTCCTAAAGTTGATGGTGTTGCTTCTTCTGTAAACTATTCAAACCAGGGCGGTTCATCATGGATTGTTATGAACAACTGTAAAAATAAGGATGTTGCATTTGATTTCTTGAACAGTACTTTTGCAGGAAGTAAAAAATTATATGAAACAATTCTTCCTTCTTCTGGTGCTATTGCAACCTGGTTACCTGCTGCTTCATCTCCAGTTTATGATCAGGAAAATGAATTCTTTGGAAATCAGAAAATCTATAAAGATATCGTTGAATATTCTGGTCACATTCCACAGGTAAAATATGGAGTATTCAACTATGAAGCTCGTGATGCAATTGGTGTGGCAATGGCTGGTATTCTTTCTGGTTCTACTACAATTGATCAGGCTATGAAAGAAGCTCAGAAGAATGTTGAATTCTTAATGGGTTATTAATCTGTTTTACTAATTTGTTTATATTCAGGAATGAAAACTTAATGTTTTTTGTTCCTGAATATTATGTGTGTATTGATTTCAAACTATATTTAGGAATGTTCATGAAAAAACTAACACTGGAAAAAAAATATAAGATTGCGGGATGGAATTTTGTTACTCCGGCAGCTGTCTTGATTTTTATTCTTAGCTTTTATCCAATGGTGAATGCCTTTATACTTTCTTTGCAAAGTGGATTAGGTAATAATCTTCATTTTACAGGTTTAAGAAATTATGCCCGCCTTTTCCAGGATGAAAAATTTCTTGCAGCAGTAAAAAATGTTATTATTTATTTTATTTTTCAGGTTCCAATCATGCTGTTTATGGCATTGATACTGGCTTCTATTCTTAATGATGATAAATTAAAATTTAAGGGGTTATTCAGAACTCTTGTTTTTTTACCTTGTGCTACATCATTAGTTGCATCCGCTTTGATATTTAAATCACTTTTCTCCTTAGAAGGATTGATTAATACAGTTTTAACTCATGTTGGAATATTAAGGAGTCCTAAAAACTGGCTGAATGATCCTTTCTGGGCAAAAGTTGTAATTATTTTGACTATTACCTGGCGATGGACTGGTTATAATACTGTTTTTTTCCTCGCTGGTTTACAGAATATAGATAAAAGTATTTATGAAGCAGCAAAAATAGACGGAGCAAGTTCAGTACAGTCTTTTTTCAAGATAACATTGCCTTCATTAAAACCTGTAATTCTTCTTACCGCAATCATGTCTACAAATGGAACTTTGCAGTTGTTTGATGAAGTTCGTAATATTACTAGTGGTGGACCGGGTAATGCAACCCTGACAATTTCACAGTATATTTATAATCTTTCGTTCGTATATAATCCTCAGTTTGGTTATGCTGCCACAGTTTCTTATGCAATTTTAATTTTAGTTGCCATCTTGTCTTTCATTCAGATGAAAATAGGAGATAAAGAATAATGGAAAAAAAGTCTCTTTCTGTAAATCTTGTTTTAGAATATTTGTTTTTGATTATAGTTTGTCTTTTATCTGTGTTTCCTTTTTACTGGATGTTGATAGGTGCAACAAACAAAAGTGCTGATGTAATTACAGGAAAACTTACTTTTGGAACTAATTTAATCAATAATTTCAAAACTATGTTTGCAACTGTAAAAATAGGACAGGCTTTTTGGAATTCCATTCGTACATCAGTAATTCAGACTGTTTTAAGTATTATTATCTGTTCTATGGCTGGATATGGATTTCAGATTTATAGAGATAAAGGAAAAGACCGTTTAATGAAGATTTTGCTGCTTTCAATGATGATTCCTTTTGCTTCAACTATGGTACCTTTATTTAAATTATTTAGTAAAGTGCATTTATTAAATACAACAATCGGTTTTGTTTTACCAGGTATTTCTACTGCATTTTTGATTTTCTTTTTCAGACAGAATTCAGTTTCTTTTCCTTTAGAAACAATTCAAGCTGCCAGAGTAGATGGATTAAATGAATTTCAGATTTATCTTAAAGTCTATGTTCCAATCATGGCTCCAACTTTTGCGGCTGCTGCAATCGTAACTTTTATGAATGCATGGAATAATTATATGTGGCCATTAATTGTAATGCAGAGTCAGGATATGCAGACAATGCCATTACTTGTAACAGGTCTTACTGCTGGTTATGTAACTGATTATGGTTTACTAATGTTAAGTCTTACTATTATGACTCTGCCTACAGTAATACTGTTCTTTACTCAGCAGAAACACTTTATAGAAGGTGTAACTGGTTCTGTAAAATAAATGAAACGAAAGCTGTTGTGAAATTATTATTCATAGCAGCTTTTTTTTCAGTTTTATATCTGGTTAGCAAGTTTTATTATTTCAAAGCGGTCTTTGACTTCCAGTTTTGAATAAATTGTACTTACTTGATTTCTCACTGTCTGAATAGCCAGATTTAGTTCTTCTGCTATTTCATTATTATCATGGCCGGTTGCAATTAAAGTAAAAATTTCCCGTTCTCTTTTAGTAAGGGTTTTCATCCATTCAAGTTTTTTTTCTACAGCATGAGAAACTTCTATTTCTTGTGTTGATTGATTTAGAATAGTTTCTGCATCTTCTGTAAATTTTGCTTTTATCATTTTTTCTGCAATTGATGGAGAAATCTGCATTACTCCGGATTTTAATGCTCTGATAGATATAATCAACTCTGTGGGAGATAAATCTTTTAGTAAATATCCTGATGCACCTGACATAATAGCGTTTCGTACATAATCATCTTCATCATAGGTTGATAACATAATGATTTTAATGGAAGAATTTATCTGTTTGATAATTTTTACGGCTTCAACACCATTCATTACAGGCATATTAACATCCATAAGAATTACATCTGGAGGATTTGATTTTACAAAATCACAGGCTTCTTTTCCGTTTGTACAACTGCCTGTAACTTCCATGTCAGTTGCATAATTAGTAAGAAATGTTTTTAAACTTTCAGTAAAAAGACTCTGGTCATCAACTAATAGAATTTTCTGCTTTTCCATTTTTTAATAATTCTCCTGAAAACTCTCCTGTACTATATTTTTCGAAATTTTCGTCAGGATTGTTTATATCTAATAAAGGAATTTTTATTTCAAGTTTAAATCCGCCGTGTTTAGGAGAAGTAAAATCTAAAGAACCATTTACTTTAGAAATTCTTTCTTCCATTCCGGCAAATCCAATTCCTTTTACAATATCTTTTGCACCAATTCCATCATCCGTAACTGTCATTGTTAAAATGCCTTTTTCTTCCCACAATGCAACATTTATATTTTTTGCACGTCCGTGTCTCACAGAATTTGTTAAAGCTTCCTGCATTGTATGAATGATTATGGCATTTATTGTTTGCCCGTAATTTTTTTTAATATTTCCTGTAGCAATGTCTACATTAATTCCTGTAACTATAGAAAAAACTTTTTTTGTTTCAAAAATTGCTTCAATATTGTTATCCATAGGGGATGCAATTTCTCTTATACTGTGCAATGTTTTTCTGGTTTCTTTCAGGCCTTTGCTTGCAAGATTTCTTACTGTTAGAAGAGAATCGTCTAAATCTTCTTTGGAAATAGAAGGGGTACTCATAAGGGCATCCATAATTGCTGTAATGTTTACAAATGTGTATCCGCAACTGTCATGCATATCTCTTGTGATTCTCATGCGTTCATTTTTTACTGCTTCTTCACCATGGGTTTTTGCATATTTTTGAAGCTGGCTGTTAATTACAGTCATTTGATTCATAACTGTATTAATATGTTTAATAGTTTCTGTAGATTGAATTAGCTTAAGAATAAGTTTTTTATACGTTATGCTGCATAAAATTGTCATAATAAATAAGAATGTACAATTAATCAGGTCAAAAACAGAGGGTATTAGTAAGGTTGTCCAGGTTTCTGTGATTTCCCCACAAAGAGGATATGTAATGATTGCCATGTATCCCATTACAGCTGCAACAGACACTGCAATATCTATAACCGGTGAACAACAGATACATATACAAAGCAGTGTTGTTAAATATGTATACATCTTGATTGAAAATAAATCAGGAATTGAAAATGCCATAAATGAACTGCTTATAAATGCTGTTATTATGAAAATCATCTTTAGGAAAAAATTACTGCTGTTTAATAAAATGACATTACTTATAATATCTATAATAAAAAAGGCAAAAAAAGTTGTATAAAAAATATTTTTGCTAAAAAAGAACGATGTAACAAGCTGAATGTTATATTCTGCATCAGCTGAAAAAACGTATTTAATCATAAAATTTATAAATGCTAAAAATAAAAGTAATAAATTGATGATTAATGGCAATGCCCTTAGACAGGTGAATGTCCAGTTTTTTTTATAATAAGCTGCCTTTTCATTTTTTATCTTTTTTGACATAAAAATAATTATAAGGCATCTGTAATTAAATTAAAATAAAATGATTTGGATATGTTCACTGGAATCAATCACAACAGGGCAAACGCATTATAAATGCTTTTCCGTAATGTTGGTGCGAAGGAGCGGGGCGTGGTTCAAAAACACTCTTTTTGTGGCTGCTGCGAAGCGGCAGTTCAATAGTTTCTATACCACAAAAAGCG
>JALEPQ010000098.1 GCA_022768685.1 Spirochaetia bacterium | reverse complement strand
TAAATGCAGCATGATTTTGAATTGGATGAGATTCGCAAGATTCAAAATCCGGCAGTTTAAGAATAAAGCCAATTTACCTTGATGGAGAAATGGAACGCTTGAATTTCAAACTGTCAGGTGTTATGCAATCCTCAAAATATTTCAAAGGGAAATAAATTATCAAAATAGTACCACAATCTTTAAATATTTGTAGAATTGTGGTACTATTTTGATTATGAAAATAAAAAGAGACTTTTATCAAATCTTTTTCAGATTATGGTTAATTTAGAAAACTCGAATTTCAGGCTAAGTATATAGAATATGTGGATTCTGTATATCGTGATGGTTGTGATTTTGTGAACTGTGATACAGTTGATGAGGCTGCTAATCATAGGATTTGCAGCCTTTTTTTAATTAGGATTTTCTTTGACTATTTGTGTAAAGTACACTATATTTATATAGTAATCTGAATTCAGGAGGTTTTTAAAATGACATTACGTGTAGTTTTGGAGTACGATGAAGTTATTGATTCATGGGCTGCATATTGTCCTGAGATGCCAGGAATAAATTCTTGTGGTGCTACACAGGAAGAGGCTGCTACAAATTTTAAAGAAGCTGCCGAATTGTTCTTTGAGCCTTCTGATTTTCTTGTACCAGAAAAATCAAAAGTATTGCAGATAGTATTATAAATTACATTTAACTGTTTTGGGCCCCCTGTGAACCGAACCCCAAATTTGTGATTTTGAAATGTTTTATTTCTGTTTTACAGATTTTAGTATTAATAAAAAAATTATCATTATAACTGGAAAAATTCCTCCAAAGAATAATCCGTATTGTAAATTATCTCCGGCTTTTTGAGAAATCATTCCTACTGTACTAGGTCCAATCGAACCTCCTAAATCTCCTGCCATAGCTAAAAGTGCAAACATTGCTGTTCCACCTGCAGGTATTTTTTTTGAAGAAATACTTAATGTTCCTGGCCACATGATACCAACTGAAAATCCACATAGAATGCACCCTATAAGCGCAATAACAGGATTATGTGAAAGTGACGCCATTATGTAGCAGATTAAACATAAAATACCAGATCCAATCATAAACTTCATTAAATCAACTTTTTCACCGAATTTACCATAAAAAACACGGCATATTCCCATGGTAGCTGCAAATAAAAGTGGTCCAACAAGATCACAGATTGTTTTAGAAAAACCTAAACCAGATTCTACAAAAGCAGATGCCCATTGTGCCATTGATAATTCGGATGCACCAGAACATATCATTAAAACAACTGCAATCCAAAAAAGTGGTGATTTAAACAGCTGTAAAATAGTCATCCCTTTTCCTTCATCTACAAGATGTTCTATTGGACATGTAGCAAAATTATATATGTTATATAAAGGAATGATTGCCCAGAAGCAAGCTACGAATTTCCAGTTGTTAATTCCTAAAATTGTAAAAAGCAGTGTGGAAATTAAAGTTACACCAACCCATCCCCAGCAGTAAAAACTATGCAGAAGACTCATTGTTGCCTCTTTATTTTCAAAAGGACAGGCTTCAACAATTGGAGAACACAGAACTTCAATTAATCCACTGCCAATTGCATAGAGAACTACACTTATCATTATTCCTGCATAAGCTGAGGGTAACAACTCTGGTAAAAAAGCAAGAGAAATTAAACCCACCGCAGAAAATGCTTCAGAAGCGATTATGCTGATTCTATACCCTATTTTATCTACAAATTTTGCACAGAAAATATCTACAACTAATTGTGTAAAAAAGAATGCGGTTGGAATTAATGCAATGAGGCCAAGAGAAATTTCATAATCATTATGAAGTTTTAAGAAAATTAAGGGAGCAAAATTTGCTGCGATTGCTTGTGTTATAAATCCTAAATAGCAGGCTCTTAAAGTTTTTTTATAATCTGGTTTGTTTATATTCTTGTTATTCATATAAAATCCTTAGTTTAATTTTGAAAGTTTTTCTCTGATAAATTCAGATTTTTCTTTTAATCCGATTTTTCCAATTTTTATGTAAATTACATTTGGAACCTGTGCATTTAATCTTACTGTTCCAGGATTATCTTTAATTAATTTTAATACTTTATCAATAGAAATATTTGAAACTTGCGCAAATTCCACTGCAACTTCCCCTTGTCTTTCTTTAATTGATTTGATGGAAAGTTTTTTACATAGAATTCTGATTTCAGCCAAAGCAAGTAAACTTGATACTTCATCTGGAATTGGTCCAAATCTGTCTGAAAGTTCACTAAGCACTGAATCAAATTCTGAGTCACTGGTAATGGCAGCAATTTTTTTATAAATTTCCATTTTAATCTGGGGATTTGTAATATAAGAGTCTGGAATAAATCCTGTATATTCCATTTCCATAAGAACTTCAGTCTGTTCCTTATAATCTTTTTCAGCTGTGAGTCTGTTTACTGCATCATTTAAAAGACGAACATACATATCAAAACCAACAGAATATACATCTCCACTTTGATCTCTACCTAAAAGATTTCCTGCCCCTCTAATTTCCATATCTTTCATGGCAATTTTAAATCCACTACCAAGTTCAGTAAAATCACTGATAACTTGTAAACGCTTCATCGCAATTTCAGAAAGGGCCTTATTTTCCGGGTAAAGAAGATAGGCATAAGCCTGCCTGTCGCTTCGTCCTACTCGTCCTCGCAGCTGGTATAACTGTGAAACTCCATACATATCAGCTCTGTCAATAATGATTGTATTTACATTAGGAATGTCAATTCCATTTTCAATGATTGTAGTTGCAATAAGAACATGAAAACCACCCATTTTAAATCTATGAAATATATCATCAAGTTCAGAACTTGTCATCTGTCCATGAGCAACATCTACTAAGACTTCAGGTACTATTTTTTCTATGCGGTGTCTTACTTCCATTAGTGACTCTACCCTGTTATGCAGATAGAAAATTTGACCACCACGATCAATTTCCCGTCTGATAGCCTGAGCAACTCTTTCATCTGTATATTCATCAATAACAGTCTCTACCGGCTGTCTATTCTGTGGCGGTGTGGTAAGAAGACTCATATCACGAATTTTTAGAAGACTCATATGTAAAGTTCGTGGAATTGGTGTGGCAGACATTGTTAAACAGTCAATGTTGTTTTTCATTTCTTTTAATTTTTCTTTGTCCTTTACACCAAAACGCTGCTCTTCATCAATAATCATTAAACCCAGGTTTTTAAATTTTACATCTTTCTGAATGATTCGATGAGTACCTACAAGAATGTCGACTTCACCTGCAAGAAGTTTTGCCAAAGTCTTTTTTTGATCAGAAGGAGAAACAAATCGGGACATTCTTTCAATCTTAACTGGAAAATTCTTAAACCGTTCTTTACAGTTTTCATAATGCTGTTCTGCAAGAATTGTTGTAGGTGCCAGAAAGGCAACCTGCTTTCCACCCATAACAGCTTTAAACGCAGCTCGCATTGCAATTTCTGTTTTTCCGTAGCCTACATCACCACATACAAGACGATCCATTGGAACTGGTCGTTCCATATCAGCTTTTACTTCTTCAGTAACTGTAATCTGGTCAGGTGTATCTTCATAAGGAAAGGCAGCTTCAAATGCAGCCTGCCATTCCTGTTCTTTTGGAAATGCATAACCAGCAGATGCCTGTCTTCTTGAATATAAATTAATAAGTTTTTCTGCCAGATCTTCTACTGCTTTTTGAACTTTATTTTTTCTGTTTTCCCATGACTTAGATCCTATTCTGTCTAATTTTGGTTTATCACCTTCGTTTCCAATATAACGCTGAACAAGATTAACTTGTTCTATAGGAACAAAGGCAATTTCTTCATCAGCATATTCCAGTTTAATATAGTCACGCTCATTTCCCATGGCTTTTACACGTTCTATACCGTGAAAAAGACCAATTCCCCAGTTTACGTGAACAACATAATCTCCTGGATTTAACTCCACAAAAGTATCAATTGCCTTAGATTTTGCTTTGTTTACATTTTTTGCAACATACTTTCGGCGGCCAAAAATTTCATTTTCTTGAATTACAAGAAGTTTTATTTCTGGAATACTGAAACCTTCTGAAATTGCCTGAGGAATAAGAATTACTGGTTTTTTGGATTTATCTTCCAATTCAATATAATCTTTAAAAATTTCATGAATTCGCAGATTCTGGTTTTCATTATCTGTAAAAATAAAAATATTCCAATTATCATTTTGCAGCTTAGAAAGTTCATCTTTCATAAAGCTTAAATTTCCAAAAAAACTTCTGGCTGCTTCACATTCAATTTTTATGCTGGTTTTAATAAGATCTGTATTTTTTTCGTTTGTAATTGTTTTAAAAAGCACACTTTTTGATGCTGTCTTTAGAATTTCATCAAAATCAAATAAAACCATATCTGGAGGCAAAACAGGATAAATTTCTTTTTCTTTTCTGTATAACCCATTGTACTCTCTATTAATTGTAAGTTTTGCATTTTCCATTCTGTCATAATCATAGAAAAGTACAAATGCTGTTGAGTCTAAATAGTCTAGAAAAGTATATTTTTTATCCCATATAAGCTGATAAAAAAATTCTTCACCTTCACCTTCTGAAGCTGTTGAAAGTTCGGTAAGTAAGTTGTCTTTAAATTTAAGGGCTTCATCTGTAAAAGGAAGATGGACTGAAAAATTTCCTTCTGAAAATTTGTCATCATAGTTATTTAAAGCTGAATTTTGATAGTCGTCTAATTTTAACTTTACATTGTTTATAAAGTCATCTGTCCATAGAACTTCTTTCATAGGATAAATAAAAAGTTCGTCTCGTTTTCCTAATGTAACCTGATTTTCAGGATCAAAATCTTTAAAACTTTCAATTTCATCAAAATCAAAAACAACACGACAAGGATGTTCATCATTAGGAAGGAATATATCAAGAACTTCACCACGAAGACTAAATTCTCCGCGAACAGTTACTTTTGGAACACGGATATAACCAAGTTTTGTAAGTTTATCTGCAATCTGTGTAGTATCAAAAGAATCACCTTTTTTTAATTTAAAAGAAAGGGATCTGATATATTCTGGAGGTGGTAAAGGTGAAAGAAATGCCCTTTGAGGAATAATAAAAATTCTTGATTTTGATTTAAATGTAATTGTTTCTGGTTTATGGCATAAGGTTGAAAGAACACCTGCTCTTTTACCAAAAACTACACTTCCCCTTGCAGCTGGCCTGTAAGGAACAGTTCCCCAGCCAGGAAAAATATAAATTTCTGTATCCTCTGCAATGTTTGTTAAATCATTATAAATATTTAATGCTTCATTTTCAGTAGGTACAACAATAAGTAAATCAGATGAAAAAATCTGATATGATGGAGAATGTTTGTTTGAAGAAGAATATTGAATTGCTTCAACTGATTTTAAATGATTTGATTTGCAAATTTCATCAGTCAAATAAGAAAATAAACTTCCCTGTATACCTTCTACAGAGGCAGGAAATTCGGTATTTACAGATGTAAGCGTGTTAACCGTTTCTTGAATTTGATTGTATTTGTGTAATAAATCTTTTATAGAAGTTAATGATTTCATTTTAAATTACCGATAAAGAAGTATTGAAATAGTATATTTTAAGGAGAATACGTTGAAAAACCGTAAACTTTTTTCGATTATATCAGTTCTTTTTGTTTTTGGACAGATAGCATTATTTGCTCAAAATAAAAATTCGGATGATTTTAATGATGTTTCTGTTTCCATCAAATTTTACAATAAAACAATTTATAGAATTGGTAATGCAGAAGATGCACCTGTTTTTATTCATATTACAATTAAAAATAACGGTCCTGAAACTTTTAGATTTAAATTAGCAGATGATAAAATGTTTAGTCTTGATTTTAATGCATTTACAGTAAAAAATGACAAACTTTCACAAACTGATACATTGATTGAAAAAAGAACAACTAATCAGACTGTATATTTCCGAGAAATTTCACTTGAACAAGGTGAAGAATATTCCTTTGTTGAAAATATAAAGAACTATTTAAACGTTGATGAACCATCAATTTATTACATCGAACTTCTTTTTTATCCAGAATTATATAAGTCTAAGTATTTAAATTTAAAGTCAAACAGACTTACTCTTGAAATTAGAAACTCACCTTCTGCTGGATCCTCTAATTTTTTACCTGTAACAAAAGATAATGTTGAAATTATCAAACCTTTAGAGGATTTATCTCCTGACAAAGTTGTGGAACAGACAATTATTGCACGCCAGAAAGGATTATGGGATCAGTATTTTTTATATCTTGATATTGAATCACTTATAAAGAAAAATCCTTCTATGCAGAAGAAATATGCTTCAGTTTCAGCTCAGGAACGGGAAAGAATGATTACTGCTTTTAAGGCAGATTTAATGCAGACTAAAATTGAAAACGATATTGTTGCAATTCCAGAAAGTTTTCAGATTGAAAGAACATCCTATTCTCCTACAGAAGGTACTGTAAGTGTAATAGAATGGTTTAAATATCCAAATTTCAGCGAAAAGAAACGTTACGTTTATAAAATCCGACAGCGTGAAGGAATCTGGTATATATATGATTATAATGTAGTAAATTTAGGAACTGAATAATGAAAGCTTTAATTATTTCTGAAGATACATCCTTTGTACAAGCATTCTCAACTTTCTTTAAAAATAATTGTATTGATATTATTGTATATAAATGGCTTTTAAAAGCTCTTGATAATATTGAAGAAATTGCTCCTGATGTAATTATTCTTAATACTGCTGAATATCCTCGTCATTGGAAAACTTTAGTTCAATTTGCGAAAAGTGGAATTGGTTCTGAGAAAGTTTGTGTATTTTTATATGAACCAGTACCACTCTCTAATGAAGATTTTATGAAGGCTGAAGCTTTAGATGTAAATGGAGCTTTTAGTGACTTATCTGATAATACACTTTCTGGAATTTTGTCTGAAATAAATAGATTTTTTGGAAATGCAGTAGAACCTGTAGAAAATAATGAACTTCCAGCAGGTGATGTTTGTAATGAAGATAATAATACGGAAATTGAAGTTCAATTTATGTTTACTGATCCTGGGGATAATTCTTTTATTCATGGAAAAGGTATGCTTTGTAATTCTACTTTAATATGTAAAAATCTAAATGCTGAAGCTTATTCACTTAATCAGATTATTAATAAAGTAACTTTTAAGGAAAATGACATTAATCATTTTTGCAGTGCAATAGTTTTTGCAAAGCAGTCTGACAGTATAGTTTTACAGTTAAAGGAAAAATATGAAAGACAATAAGCAGGCAAAATTTTTTTGTGAATTCTGTGGTTCTGAAGTTCCCCGTAAAGCTAAAACATGTCCCAAATGTGGAAAATTTTTTGCATCTGTAATGTGTCCAAAGTGTGCTCATACAGGTACAACTGAAGAATTTAAAAATGGTTGTCCTAAATGTGGTTATGCAGTTCCTGGAAATAATGCTAAAAAGAAAAACAGTAATATCCAGTTTTATAATGCTGGTAGCATGAATAAAAATCCTCAATATTATAATTCATCTGATATAAATACCAGAAATAAAGGCAAAAAAATAAGAACAGAAAGTTCTCTTCCATTTTGGGTTTATGCAGTTGTTGTTTTAACCTTAGTTATTTTAGTTATAATGTTGTATAGTTGTTTATAATTGACTAAAACAATGTTTTTTAGTAATATAAATGCAGTTTTTAGCCCGGTTGGCGGAATTGGTAGACGCGCCTGGTTCAGGTCCAGGTGAAGTAATTCATGCGAGTTCAAATCTCGTGCCGGGTATTTCAAGTTTTGTCGCCGTAAAGGCGATTTTTTTTTGTCCATCAGATTTTTCTGAATTAATAAAATTAAAATTGTAAAGAGGATCTCCATCAATGGGTAAACCAATCCATGCAAGATGACAACGGACTTGATGTCTGTATCCTTTTGAAATTTTGCATTCCACTTTTACAGAATCTTCATTGATTTCCTGTATTGTTATTTCAGTTTCATATAAAGTTAATTTTCCCAGTTTTTTTAATGCTGCAGGATTAGATTTTTCTGTTACAGGACGAACTTCTTTATGCCCTTTTCCAAAACTTCTGAAATATGATGAAACTTTGATTTTTTCTCCAATTTTGAGGGTATAATTTTGTTCAAACAAAGGAAATCCTGTAAGTTGATTTCCATTATTTTTATTAATTTTACAAGTTGCAGTGTAATATTTGATAAACTTTCCTTCTTCCTGTAATTTTATAAGTTTATCATAAGAATCTTGCGTTGTTGCAATTAGTAAAAGCCCATCGGTTACTGTATCTATTCTATGAACAAGTCCATATTCAATTTCTTTTTTACCATGAACATTATATATCTGTGGAAAAATTTCTGCAGCTTGATAGAGGGCATTTTCTTTATCATGGGCATTTAATGGTGCAGAAGCTAAGCCTTTAGGTTTATTATTAATTACAAAAGGATACTCAGGTGTTGGATTTTTTATTATTTTTATTTTTTCCATTATTTTAAAGCCTTTTGATATTTTTTCTTCAGTTTCTTTTCAATATCTAAGAATCTGTCTGGTGTTTTAGTTTTAAATGTGGTGTATTCTTTTTTTCCTGGTAAAAGAATTTTTAATTTCTGGGAATGCAGCATTAGTGTTGCTTTTGGAAAATTAGAGTCAACTTTGTTATACAAAGAATCACCTAAGATAGGACATCCCAGGTATTTCATGTGTACTCTAATCTGGTGAGTTCTTCCTGTTTTTATTCTTACTCTTATTAATGAATAATTTCCATAACAGGCAATACAATGATAAATAGTTCTGGCAAATTTTCCTTCTTGTGTATTTTCAACTGCCTTGTATCTTTGTCTGTTTTTAGGATCTCTTATAATCTGTGTTCTGATATCACCTGCTTTTGCAGGGGGCCTTCCAGTTGTAATGAGAATATATTCCTTCTGCATAGAATTTTTATTTTGAAATTGTTTTTGCAGCCATTCTTCAGAATCTCTGTTTTTTGCAGTAATTATTATGCCGGAAGTTTCTTTATCAAGACGATGAACTATTCCTGGTCTACGTCTTTCCATAATTTCAGATTCAGATCCTTCTTTTATTTGAGTAATACTTTCTCTTCCCCAGTGAAATAAAAGTGCATTTACAAGAGTCCCAGTCCAGTTTCCACAGGCAGGATGTATTACCATGCCTTGCGCTTTATTCACAACTGTAACATTTTCATCTTCATAAATAATATCAAGAGGAATATTTTCAGGATCAATATTATCAGGAATATTATCTTCCCACTTTATATCTATAACATCTTTAGCTTTTAATTTTTGGGACAGTTTTGATTTTTTACCATTTATTAAGATTTCAGTAACACCGCTTTTTAATTTTGAACGGTTCATTCCATCTGGTAAATTCGCAATATATTTATCCAGCCTTTCCTGTAAATTATAGTCGGCTGGCACTTCCTTGTGAAAAAAAGGCATTATTCTATTACCTCTATTGAATCATCCAAAAATTCAACTTCATCAATTTCTGGTACTACTTCTTCGTTTAAATTTTTTTCAGGTATATATATTTTTGTAGCATCAGGATCCTGGTCTAAAGGTGTTACTGTTATATTTCCTGTAAATTTTCCTTTATTTTTTTTTGATTTTACAGAAGATTTAATTTTGTTTATTGTAAAATCAACTAAGCCAATTCCAGCACTTATTCCTAAGGATGTTAGAATAATTTTTTTTTGCTCTTCTTCAGAATATGAATTGCTTCCAAAAATACCGGAAAGATAAGTAGTATCAAAATTATTTTTTGCAGAAAGATAAGCTGCATATCCAATTTCAACATCCAGCATAACAAAAGGCATAGCCCCTAAAGTTATAATTTCAAATCTGCGAAGATCTTTTAGAGCCTGAGGAAATTCCTCTGTGTTATATGGTTCTGGAGTTGTATCAGCAAACATATTAAAACTAAAAACAGAAATTAATGAGAAAAATAATAATGTCTTAAATATTTTTTTTATTTTCATCTATTTTGAATAATCTCTTTCACCAAAAATTGCAGTTCCAACACGAACTATTGTAGAACCTTCTTCTATAGCAATTTCAAAATCTCCTGACATTCCCATAGAAAGTTCATTTAAATCAAATTGAGGAAATTCTATTTTCATTTTTTCTGATAGTTTTCTCAAAGTAGAAAAAGAAGTTCTGATTAAGGATTCATCAGTTGTAAAAGGAGCCATTGTCATAAAACCTTTTGGAATAATATGAGGAAACTGATTTTCTGCACAAAGTTTCAGGGCTTCTTCAATTTTTTCAGGGGATTCAAAACCTGATTTTGAATCTTCACCAGTGTGAAGTTCAAATAAAACTTCAATATTTTTTTCAAGTTTTGAACATTGCTTTTCCATTTCTTTTAATAATTCTATTCTGTCTATAGATTCAATGCAGGAAGCAATTTTTACAGCATTTTTAACTTTATTTGACTGAAGTGAACCAATAATGTGAAGTTGAACCTGAGGATTATTTTCCAGAATTGGAGTAAATTTTTCAACTGCTTCCTGAACTCTATTTTCACCAAAATAAAATTGTCCGGCATTTATGGCCTCTAAAACGTCGTTTGCCGGATGAAATTTGGAAACTGCCAGTAATTTTACACTACCAGCTGTTCTTCCTGATTTTTTTTCTGCGTTAGAAATTTTTTCTTTTATAATCTGTATATTTTCAGCAATACTCATTATTTGTTGTCCTGCATTAAATCATTTAATACATCTGATAATCGTAACATTTCTGGAATAGAAAGTACTTCTGCTCTCTTTGAAGGATCTATTTGCGCTTTTGTAAGAGCTTCAACAGCAAGATCATTGTTATGTAAAAATACAGTAAGATTGTTTCGCAGGTTTTTTCTTCTTGAAGAAAATAATGCTCTCTCCATTTTTATAAATAAACCTGGATTGTTACAACCTGGGAAAGATTCATTTGGAGTAAGAAGAACTGATCTGGAATCAACATTTGGACGAGGCCAGAAATTATTTCCATTTAAATCCATTATTGGATTTACATTATAAGCCCACTGACATAATACTGAAAAAGATGAATAATCTTCTGTTCCTGGTTTTGCTGCCATTCTTAAAGCAACTTCTTTTTGAATTGTAAAAACACAACGTTCAAACCTGATATTTTTTTCAATTGTATCTGCAATAAGAGTTGCTGCAATATTGTAAGGAAGATTTCCAAAAAATCTATCCGGGATATTTTCAGTAATCTGCTTTTTCCAGGTTTTTAGAACATCACCTTCAATTAAGTTAAATTTTTTATTTTCAGAATATTCTTCAAAAAATTTTGAAATTAACATTGCAAAACCACGGTCAATTTCAAAAACAGTAAGATTTGCTCCCCTTTCAAGGATTTCATTTGTCATTGCACCTAAACCAGGTCCAACTTCCCAAACTGTTGTATTTTCATTTACATCAAGCGCATCAATAATTCTTTTTCGTGCATCACCATTAATTAAAAAATTCTGACCGAATTTCTTTTGCATTGAAAAACCGTTTAAGTCTAAAATCTGTTTAAGTTCAGATGGTGAATTATAATCTGGATGTTTCAAATTGTTACCCTTGGAAAATGTGAAAAAAAATTCACAATAGTTTTAATTACAGTATACAGAAAATTAACAAAAATTCCACTATATGTAGAAAATCCTGGAAACATTAAAGTTACAATTATTAAAATTAATCCTGAATATATAAAGACAGTAATCAAAGGAGAAACAATTGTTGTTGCAATTATTCCTATGGGACTGAATGCTCCAAAAAAATTAAGTGAAATTGGAGCTGTAATTACCTGCGCTCCAAGAGAACTTGAAAATGAAGTAGAAATATGTTTCGGCAAAAAAATATCTGTGAACTGGCGGAAAAAGTTGCCTGTTAATAAAATTCCTGCTAAGGCACCATAAGAAAGTAAAAATCCTGTATTCAGTAAATCTGATGGGGATATAATTAATTGAATTAAAAATGAAAAACAAAGTATTAAAATCATATCTGGTTTTGCTGAAGAAGACATGGACGCAATAATAAAAAGCATACTGCAGATAAAAGCTCGTAATAGAGACGGTGAAAATCCTGCAAACCAGACAAATATCAGCAGCATTATAATTCTTAAAAGGTAAGTTAATTTTTTATTTTTTAATTTTTCTCCAAAAAAGACTGCAATTGATGAAAACATGGATAAATGCATTCCAGAAAGTGCTAGAATGTGAGAAAGTCCTGCATTTTTAAAAGATTCTTTTGTAGCATCTTCAGTATATTCTTTTGCACCAGAAAGAAGAGCCAGTAACAATCCTCCTCCTTCTTTCCAGCTGTACATTATTCTTTTAAACTGCAATCTGCATAATGCTCTGAAATAATCAATTTTACCTGTGAAATTATTTTTCCAGAAACTGTAATTACAAGAATCAACAAGGAATCCTTGGTTTACAAATTTTCCCGAAAATGAATAAAAACCTCCAGCTTCATATAGAAAAGAACCTTTATTTGATGCTGTATAGAGTTTTCCAGGAAAATAAACTTCAACTAATGAAGATGGAATAAAAATATTTACACATGAATTAGAAGTGCATTTTGCTCCATTTTTATTTTCCACAAGAGAAACTTTTAATTTTGCTGAATAAGTTTTTCCTGAAGAAGATTTTACTGGAGTAGAGATTAAATAACCGGAAAGTGAACTGATTTCTGATTCTGGCAGCAAAGATTTTAATTTAAATCTATTAGAAATCTTTATTATGCCAGAATAAAATACAACTATGCAAATTATACATGCTAAAAAGAAAGGTTTTGTAAGATAATTTTTTACCATCTAAGTCCTGCCAGTGCATCTCGGGCAGCTGTCAGAACGTTTTCTGGGTAATTAATGTAAGTTACAGCCAGTAAAGTGTCAAATGCAGTCTTATCACCAATAGCACCTAAAGTATTGATTACAGAAAGTACAACATTTGAATTTACTTCTTCAAAGTTTTCTTTCTGAGAGTTCAATTCTTCCAGGTAAGCGATTAAAGCTGAAATTGAATCAATAGGAGCAATATTACTCAATGATGAAATAACATTACAGAACTGAGTTTCGGAAAGGAAATTATTTTTATAAAAACCTTTAGCAAGCTTGAAAAAATTTAATCCAATAGTAGAAGCTCTAGTCCATTTGTTTGAACTTAAGATGTCAATAGAACTTAATTGAATGTCAATTAAAGTTGAATCTACCTTAGAAGAATCCTCTACTAATAATATAGATTTGTTTAACACATTTTCTGCAATCTCACATAAAATATTTTTTGGAATTTTTTGATTTTTTGTTAAAATATCAAAAATTAGAGCAAGCTGCTCTTTAGTTCCATTATTTATTATATCTAAAGTTTCATTGATTGATACAGGAACTAATTCTGATACAGCGGCAGTAATTTCATTTTCAAAAGACACATACTTTTTTGTTCCCAGGAAATCAAATAAAATATAAAAAGTTTCATTATTTCCAATAAGAGATGCTGCATTCAAAACTGCTCTCATAACACCAGAATCAACTTTATTGATGTCAACGTTCTTTATGAAATTGTTTAATTGATGTGAAAAATACTCTGTAGGAAGTTCTGCTCTTAATGAAACAAGTTTATTTACTACAGATATGATGACAGTATTGCTGTTTTCAAAATTATTAAAAACAGAAATTAATTGATTAGAAAGTTTAGTTTTTTGCTCAAATGAATAATTTTCAACATTTTCTGAAGAGATAGACAGAACTGCTGCCACAACAAGTCCTTCCAGATCCCGGTCATTTCTTAAAAGAGAAATATTTTCAAGTGCAAAATCTAATGTTTTATCAATAAGCCAGATAGATTCGTCACCTTCAGACTGTCTTACAGCTTGAGTTTTATCATTTAAATTACCTTTTATAAATTTTATTTGGTTTGATTGAGCTGTCAGTAATGTTGTTAATGCAAAAAAAATATTAAAAATGAAAATTTTTTTCATAAGTACCTCATTAATCTTTTCCAAATTTTTTCAGTTCTTCCTTTATACTTGAATCCTGCAAATCTAAGTCTGGAAGATTTAATTCTGCGTTATCATCTTTTGCAGCAGTCATAAGTTTTTCAAAAGTTTTATTTTCATCACTGCGTCCCATAGCAGCTTGTTCCACAGTTTTGTTTTCAAGATCAAGTTTTTCTTCTTCAAGCTGAACTTCTTCCGGATTATCTTCATCAGTTTGCGAAAGTGCTTCAAATACTTCTTTTTCACTTTCTGGGAGAATTTGATAAACGTAAGAAAGTACATCATTTTTCATAGAAGGATCAATATGTGTACATTCAAAATGAAGTAATGATTGATTTTCCTCTTCAAGAAATTGAACCTTGCGTATGACGCCAAACATAATAATTAATTTTGATTTTACGCTGAACTGCAGTTTGATTAAAATATTTTCAACACCTTTTCCACCTATTCGTATTAATGCACCTGATTCAGAAACATCTTCTATAAGGCATTTATAACCATTTTTTGTTTCTACAGCTGTATAATCAACATTAGGATTCTTTACAAGATATAAATCTCCATAAATTTCGCAGGCGGCACGTACAGATTTTCTTTTTTGAGTGCGTAAAAGATTATTTGAATGCTGAATAAAGAGTGCTGGACTTCCTATAAAAAGACCTGATTGTGTTACCATTGTATCAAAAACGTAACGGGCATCACCTTTTCTCCAAAAATAAACATGAATTGGTTTGTTTACCCATGCTTCTGCTGGAACGGTAATCATGCCTTTTTGCTTTGGAATTGAAATAACAATAAGATTGCCTGTATTTTGTATTTCTGAAGCAAAAACGCCTTTACCTGGAAGAATAATTCTTAATTTCTGACCTTTCTGTAAATCTAATGTAGTTTGAATTCCTCTTTTTTCATCACTTTGATTTTCAATTTTTGTTCTGTAATCAAAAAGTTTAGTCATGAATTTAATTTTTTTAGGATTTGAAGCTGCCCCTTCTGCCTCGTTTTCAGCTTGAATCTGTGTCATACAGCGTGATAATGCTGTGGGTGAAAAAAACAGAGAGTTAGGCTGTTCCAGGTTACAGATTTGTGCTACATTCCAAAGAAGTTTTAAATCTGGTAAAGAAAAACCCTGATCCATACCTGTTACAAAAAAATTAATTTTAACGCGAAATACTGAATAGACAGAAATTATACCTACAATAATCAAGCAGAGTATAATTATAGCAACAAGAATATACACTTTTTCCTCTCTTTTATATATAATAACATAAACTAAATGAAAATTCATTCCTTTATAAGTCATTTGCTTGTTTTTTTGACTATTTTAATCAGCTGTATTATTCCACCCTTTTTTTCTGTAAGTGATTCCAGTACACAGATTTTTTCTATGTGGAATTTTCCTTTTGTACAGTTCGTTTATTTTTTAATCGCAGTTACAATTTATGTTTTCTTTTTTTATCATGAAAAACAATGTTTTAATTTTACAAGAACTGCTGTTTATGTAGTTTTACCCGGAATACTTACGTTGTGTATTCTTTTTACTTTTTCTTTAATTTTAAAATCTATTTCACTTTTTTTATCAGAAAAATTCTTAAGCGAAACAATGGTGGAACTTCCTTCCGGAATTAAAGAGTGGATTTTTTGTCTCCTCAATTTTTTGTTTGCCGCATTTTACGAAGAAGTTATTTATAGATTTTTCTTACCGGAATCTTTGATATACTTTGCATCAAGAATTTCTTCAAAAAAGTTTTTTTATTTTTTAAGTGAATTCCTGAGCCTTTTGATTTTTGCATTTTCCCACTTTTATTTAGGCTGGCTTAGTGTAATTAATGCAGCATCAGGTTATGTGGTTTTAAGAATTTGCTTAATAAAGACAAAGAATATTTTTTCAGGTTTTTGTGCTCACTTTATTTATAATTTAATTTGTCTTTTATTGATTTCATAGCAAAACTAATTTATTGTAAGTCCAGCTGCTTATTTTTTGGTCTGTTTTTAAATACAATTTATTATCTGAATTATAATAACTGACATAACAGTTGAATTCGCTGTCTTCTTCAGTATTGAATATTTCTATTAACAGGGATTCTTTGTTACCCAGTTCAATTTTTACAGTTGCAGTTTTATTTTTACTTTCATTAGTTATAAAGCCTGTATGACGTAATTCTGATAATTTTTGAACATATTCACTATTACTGTCTGAGTAAACTTTACTGCCAGAATCAGACTGAATAAAAACTCGCATCACATTATCAGAAGAAAAATCTTTATTTATAACTTTTGAAATTAAATATGGTTCTGTCCAGTTTTGAACTGAAGAATTTAAATAAACATCTAGTTTTGTATCAATTTCATAAATATTAAGATTTTTTTCAGTTTTAAAAAAACGGAAACTTTGTGAAAAATCATGATTTCCAAAATAAAGTTTTGTTTCATTTTCATTAGTTTTATATGTAATTATACAAGAGGATTCTGAATTTAATCCAAATTGATTTAGATTTTTGCTTGTTGAAATCTTATAAATATTTCTTAAAGTAAGTAATTCTCCTATAAATTTTTCAGTTTTAACGGAATCTGCAGGAAGTTTATTATTATTATTTATAACAAACCACATATCATTAATTTTTTTTAATTCAACACAATCTTTATTATCTGAAATAGAAATTTCATTTATGGAATCTTTATATTTATTATTCAATAAAGCAGTTTTTACCCCTTTTCTAGAAGTATTTCTATCAGAGAAAATTAAAGAAAACAGTAAAATAAAAACAGAAAAAATTACTAGTGACCATAAAATAAGATTAGTTTTATTTAATTTCATTTTTTTTCCTCAAAATATTATGAACAATAAGAAATGTAATAAAAATAAAAAGTGGTTCAATTACAAATAAAATGATAAAAGTTATTAATTCAAGTTTTAAAAATTTATTTAAATCAGTAATTTTATAAAGGGATTTATCTGACAAGGAACGCAGATGTAATTGAGCCAGTTCGTTTTCATTATTTAATTGCAATAGAATATTAGTTGTTAAATCAAAATTTCTGTAATCAGAATAATTATTTCCAATGTAATTAGTCATTAAGGTATTTATAAAATATTGATCAGGTATAACAATTATTTTTGCACTATCAGTAGAAGCAAGATTATAATATCCGTTAATTTTACCTGTTATTTCGGCACCCAGAATATAAGTTCCCTTATTTTTGTTTGTGATGTTATCGTAAAGCAGATCAAAAGGATTAGAAGGTATTACACTTCCATTTTCATCTGCTGATTGCATTGTATACAAGTAGGCTCCCGGTGAAGAAACAAAATAAGGTTTTGCATTTTCGCTTTCAATTAACAAATTTACAGGCCAGAATAAAGTTGCTCCGGAAGTACAGTTTTCCTGTGAAAGTAGATTTACCCATAATGGATAATTTAGAACCTGTGTATTATTTGAAATAGGATTAGAATCTCCTTCATCAGATGATAATGTAATTGTGGCACATGAAATATCTGCTACAAAATCATTGGTAAATCTTATTCCCCAGTTTTCCAGCATTTCTACAAGGTTTGTTTGTTTATTTGGTGTTATGGCCCAGTTTCCTGATATATCTGCACTAAAAGGACTAATGTTGAAAAGAGCATTACCTTTATTTGTAAGGATATAATTTTCAATAGCGATTGCTTTTTCTACATCAATTTGAGAGTCACCTATTACTAAAAGTGGACCTGAACTATTTTCAAGAATTCTTAAAAAATCAGGATCTTGAATGAAAATTGGGGTTGCTGTAAAGCCTTGTGAAGTTAACCATGAAATGATGTAACTGTAATCTGAATAAAAATTCATTCCATTTCCAAGAATAATATTAACATTTCTTTCTTTTTGTGAAATTAGAGAATTAATTCTTGAAGTTAAGTCATATTCTAAGGTTTCTGTTCCCATCAAAAAGGAAATAACCTGAATTTTACCTTCATATTCTAAAGTAATGGCAGAATAAACATCTATATATTCTACAGAAGTATTTTTTATAGTTTTAAAACTTTGTGAACTTATATTGTAGTTTTCTAAAAGATTTTTGATATCAGAATTCTTATCAGGATCTTTAATTTGTAGAGAAATGTTTTTATTTTGAGCAGAAAAAGCAGACAGATAATCTGTAACTTCACTAATTTGAGGATAAAGTTTATGTAATGTAGAACTTCTATAATAAGTAATTTTTAACGGAGAATTTATTTTATTTTGTAAATTTTTTGTATATTTTGAAAAAGAAAAAGTTTTATCAGCAGAAAAATCAAGTTTTTTATAAATTCTACTTGAATTAATCATGGTAAGTAAAATTAATAAAACTATTGTGGAAATTCTTGATTTTTGAATTCCTGAAAATCTGATTCCATTTTTTTTAAGTTTTATAAAATTTGCAGACAGTATGAAAAAAACTGTACAACACAAAAACCAGAATACATCTCTTGAATCAAGAATACCTTTTGAAGCCGAATTGAAATGCCAGGCAAAACTAAACTGCTTGAAAACTCTGATTAAAAAATCTGGCAGATTAATATAAACTACAACAAGGTGAATTGAATTTATTACAGCCTGGATAATTATATTTACAAATAAAGAAATAATTTTATTTTCAAAAAGTTCATTAATAAATAAGGTAAAGCTGATTAGTGCTGCTCCGTATAAAATAAGAACAAAAATGCTTGTAAAAACCTGTCCAAAATCAACTGCTCCAAATATATTTACACAGAAAACTGCAGGTAACAGTAATAAAAGTTGAACAGAATAAATTATAAGTATTGAAAGAAAATTAAATACTATTTTTTTTAAAAATGAAACTGGAATAAATAAATCATAAACTGAACTGCTTTTTTTAAAGCAAAGTACAGGAATTATAATAATGCTTACATAAGGAATTTTTGAAAAAAATAAAAGCAGATTAGAAGTACCTGTCTGGGAAAAAAAACTTTGTTGAATAAAAAAACTATAATAAATAAAAACAGTAAAAATAAAACTGCTTATATAAAAAAGAGGATTATTAAGATTTTGCTTTATGTTTTGTGAAAAATAAGCCTTGTAAGTTTTATTCATTTTCTGTTCCTGAAGTTAATTTAATAAAGGCTTCCTCAAAAGTTGATGTTTTGCATTGTTCAATAATATCTTTTTCAGTTCCCTGTGCAGTTATTTTTCCATTATAAATAACATACACATAATCACATAAGACTGTTACTTCCTGTAAAATATGTGTGGACATAATTATTGCCTTTTCACAGGATAAATTTTTTATTAATTGTCTGGTTTGAACAATCTGAGCAGGATCTAATCCACTAATAATTTCGTCAAGAATTAAATTTTCGGGATTATAAAGCAAAGCCTGGGCAAGAGAAACTCTCTGTTTAAAACCTTTTGATAGGGTTTTTATTTTTTTTGAAAGAACTTTTTCAAGACCGCACATTTTAACATATTTTTTTAAATCAATCTGATTAATTTGATGTAAAGCACAGACATATAGAAGGAATTCCTGAACAGACATATCTGGAGGAAGTGTAGAAATTTCAGGAACATATCCAATAAAATTCATTACATTTTCAGGTATGCAACTGCTGGTCAAACAAAGAGAAGTATCATTTTGTGTAAGTTTTATGTTACCTTCATCAGGAAAATGAAAACCACAAATAGATTTTAAGATTGTAGATTTTCCACTTCCATTAGGTCCTAAAATACCTATTATTTTTCCTTTTTCTGCTTTTATATTAATGTTATCTACTGAAAAAGGAGTCTCATTTTTAGCATTCTTATAACTTTTTTTCAGGTTATTAATTTCAATCATTATTAATCTTCATAGGGAATTTCAATGTGCATTCTGTCATGACTTAACTCTGTTTTTGGCCAGATTTTTTTGGCTTCTTCCAGAAGAATATGAAGTTCCTTATCTGTGTAACGAGGACTGTAATGAATCATGCACATTCTTTTAACATCAGCTTCCTTAGCAATTGTAGCTGCCTGAGATGCTGTCATGTGTTTTTTTTCTTTAGCTTGATCAATTAATGCTTCTTCAAACATCCCTTCACAAACTAAAAGATCTGAACCACGAACTTCATCAATAATAGAACGTTTGAAAAGAGTATCAGTTACAAAAGAAAATTTTCTTCCGCTTCTTTTTTTTCCTAATACCTGCTCAGGTTTAACAGTTTCTCCTTCAGAATTTTTAACTTCAAATCCATTTTGAAGCTGAGACCAGAGAGGTCCAACAGGAACTTTTAATTCTCTTGCTTTATCAGGATTGAATTCTCCAGGTCTGTCTAATTCTTCTAAAGTGTAACCTACACAAGTTTTAGTATGATCCAGAGGAAAAGCCCGAATATAAAAATCTTTACCCGAATGAACAACACAAGGAGCTGTAATTTCCTGTACTATAATCGGATAATTTATATACATATCAAGAACTTTTCTGCTAGATTCAATATATTCCTTGATTTTTGGAGGCCCGTATATGTAAAGGGGTTCAGTTCTATCTACCTGAGCAGAAAGCATTAAAATTCCAGGAAGCCCTGTAACATGATCTGCATGAGTATGAGAAACAAAAATAGCATCAATTTTTTTCCATTTAAGGTTTAATCGTCTTAGAGAAACTTGAGTTCCCTCTCCACCATCAAATAAAAATAAATCACCTTCTCTGCGCAATAAAACTGAAGTCAAATGGCGATAAGGTAGCGGCATCATTCCACCACACCCAAGAATAAAAGCTTCCATGTTCATAAGTTAGCAAATAATACTAAAAAAAATAAGAATTCACAATAATATTACTTAATAATCTATTCTAAAATAATCAGGCTGTTATTTGATTATTATTTTTATTCAAATTTTTATATAACCTGATAAAAATTACTGTAAGAATAATCCATGTAATTATCCATGAAATAGGATATGAAAGATAAACTGTTAAAGGTACATGATATTCTGGAATATTGAACATTATACTAATCCAGACAAGACGAAGAATACAAATTCCAAAAATAGTTACAATTGCAGGTTTTAATGATTTTCCACAACCTCTTATGCTGTTTGCCATACAATCCTGTATACCACAAAGTGTATAAGTTGAAAAAATTATTGTCAGTCGTTGAACTCCAACTTCAATAATTTTAGGATTTGTTGTGTAAATTGAAAGCAAAGGTCTGACAAAAGCAAGTGCTGTAAAGCCTAAAGCAAAACCAACTACAAGAATTAAAAGTTGAGATATGATAGTGACTTTTTTTACTCTATCCATTTTTTTTGCACCAAAATTTTGTGAGCAGAATGTCAGATTTCCCTGTGAAAAACCGTTCATTGACAGATAGACAAAACCTTCCAGATTCTGTCCTGCAGAATTTCCCGCAACACAAATTGGACCAAAAGAATTTATAGATGACTGAATAACCATATTTGAAAAAGAAAACATCATTCCCTGAAAACCAGCTGGAACACCAATCCTTATGATTTTTCCAAGAATATGAGGGTGAATCTTTAATTTTTTTAAATCAAAAAGAAAATCATCTTTTTCTTTTAAAAGAATTATAACAACTATGACAGCAGAAACTGTCTGTGAGATGATAGTAGCTAAAGCAACTCCTGCAACGTTCATATGAAAGATAATTACGAAAATGAGATTTAAAATAACATTAATAATTCCAGAAAAAAGAAGAATGAATAAAGGTCTTTTTGTATCTCCTCTTGCCCGCAAAAGTGCACTTCCAAAGTTGTAAACCATGCTTGCGGTAATTCCACCAAAATAAATTCTTAAATATATTGCTGAAAGATCTATAACTTCGTCAGGAGATTTCATTAAGCGTAAAATTGGTTTTGTAAAAATTACACCAACTACAGTAAGAAAAATACCGCTGAAAACAGAAAGTAACATTGATGTATGTATTGTGTTTGAAAGTTCATCTTTTTTTCCAGAACCTATATAATGCGCTGCAACAACATTTGTTCCTGTTGAAAGTCCTAAAAATAAACCTATGAGTAGATTTATCAGTGGACCTGTTGAACCAACTGCTGCAAGGGAGTTATCTCCTGCAAACCGGCCAACAACTACCACATCTGCTGCATTAAATAAAAGCTGGAGAATGCTGGAAAATACCAATGGAATGGAGAATTTTAATAATTTTGATAAAATAGGGCCTTCTGTCATGTCAATTTGATTATTTTTTGACTGCATATTTACAAATCCTCTATAATTTCCCTAAAAAACTTATTATCGATTTTAGCTGTATTTAACAGAGTTCCTAAATCTTCATAGGATTTTCCTTCAAATGTTCTTCCAAAAATAATGACATCTTTACCATAATTATCTTTTCCGTAATTCAAAGAGTATGTAATCCCGTTAAAATCAAATTCCAGTTCTTTTTTTGTATCTATAAGAAATTGAAAGTCTTTCTTTGTCATAACGTTTTACATTATACTTAAAATATGAAAATTGTCATTTACAATACAAATTCATACGATTTTAACGGAAATCTTTTTCACTATGAAAATTTTCCTTCTAACATAGAATGTTGGAAAAAAACACTAAAAAATTATGAAACTCATGAAGTAATTTTCTATACTCAATCACCTTCATTGTTTCTGGTGGATTTTATAAATGACGTTCCTGTTACAGAAAGATTAATTGTAAAATTTGTTGAAAAAAACTTAGATGCAGACTCCATAGCAAAACTCATTCAAAATGAAAATCCAGATTTAGTAATTGCAGCTTCTTTTTGGATTGCACCTTTTGACTGGCTTTGTATAAAAGATTGTTTAATTGGTGAAAAATTAAAAAAAATGGGAATAAGAACTGTCTGTCATTCAGTAGATTTT
>JALEPQ010000205.1 GCA_022768685.1 Spirochaetia bacterium | reverse complement strand
CCTGCTTCTCTGGCTTTCTCTTTTTCATCTTCCAATAAATCTGCAAAATACATATAGTCACTCCTGAACAAAGGTTCTGCTTTTGCATCAATTACAGAAGACTGAAGAGATTTTGTAAAATTTGACTTGGCTTTAAGTGTGTAGATAAATTCCAGTACAGCACTTATATCTTCATCTTTTGCTTTTGCAAAGGCACTTGAATTGTAGAACAACTTATAAGTTTTGTCATCGTAGGGAATTTCATCTGTTTCCCTGAACTTCTTGAACTCCGTATACAGCGGAAGTCCTGCTCCAAAAGGATCATCCTTGCATATGAAGAGGATGTAGGTTTCCTTAAGATCCTTGAATCGAGTACGTCTTGGAGTTGAGCTTACATCGGATGCACTCTGATAGTACCTGGCACGCATGAGCAGATCCTCATAGTCACCGGTCTGCATTTCAATGTCGTAGATTTTAGTGGAACCTTCCACATAAACGTCCATGCGGATTCCGCGGGTGTCGTAGTAATCCTCAATCGGATGTTCACTTTCAATGTAGGTTATATCTCTAACCTTAAAGCCAAGCAGAATCTCAAGTAATTCTGCGCAAAGTTTCTTATTCCGCATAACTTTACAGAAAATGTAGTTATCCGAAATATTCAGTTCTTCCCAAGGTTTTGAAAACTGTCCCATAACCTTCTCCCTGATTTAATTAAGATACGAGAAAAAAAATCCTCATATATTAATTAGCCGAGAAAGTATCATTTTTACACAAATTCGAGAAAAAAATTAAAAATATTTGCGTTTTGCGAATTGTTATTACAATGGGGACAGACCTTTATAAGAAGATTTTATTGCGTGTAGCGAACTAGTTCGCGGTTTTGACAGATTCGGAATGACCGGGAGTGTTTTCGGAAAGGTGATAATAATTGCACATTGCGAACTGTGAATTGTGCATTACGCATTACGAATTACGCATTACGCATTGCGAATTACGAACTGCGAATTGTTATTACAATGGGGACAGCCCCCCTTAAGAAGATTGCCACCCCTCAAGAAGATTACGCATTACATATTGCGAACTGCGCATTACAAATTACGAATTACGAATTACAAATTGCGAATTACGAATTACGCATTACAAATTACGCATTACGCATTACGAATTACGCATTACGCATTGCCCTCTTTTACTTCAAAAAATATGTGAATAAATATTCCACCGCCAGAAGTCATTTTGTACCGTAAAAAACGCTCCCGCTAAAAATTAAATTTTCACAATCTTATTTGATTTTATTACCAAACAAATATTCACCCTTGTATGTACCCTTTTCAGCACACAAGGCAGTTATGGCTATTGTTTTCATATCTTCTGGTTTTGTAATATTTTTTCTTGCCTGATCATAAGCTGGCAGAACAAAACCACTAAAAATACCATTGCCTTTCATATCAATTTTTATTGTTTTTCCA
>JALEPQ010000089.1 GCA_022768685.1 Spirochaetia bacterium | reverse complement strand
CGCACAATAATGCGCTACACACTTTTTGTGGTATAGAAACTATTGAACTGCCGCTTCGCAGCAGCCACAAAAAGAGTGTTTTTGAACCACGCCCCGCTCCTTCGCGCAAACATTACGGAAAAGCGTTTATAATGCGGAAGCACTGTAAAGGTGTTTCCATAAAAGCACAAAAACGTTAGAATGTTTTTACTTCTATAATATAAAAAAAATATTTTAAATATAAACGAGGCATTCAATGAGTAAATACCCTTTTGAATCAATTGAACCAAAGTGGCAGAAATACTGGGAACAGAATAAAACTTTCAAAGCTACAGAGGATGAATCTTATCCAGAAAACAAACGTATGTACGTTCTGGATATGTTCCCTTATCCATCAGCAGCAGGACTCCATGTAGGACATCCTGAAGGCTACACAGCAACAGATATTTACTGCCGTTACCTTCGTATGAACGGTTACAATGTTCTTCATCCAATGGGATACGATGCTTTCGGTCTTCCTGCAGAAAACTATGCAATAAAAACAGGAACACACCCTAAGACAACAACAAATGCAAATATTGAACACTTTACACAACAGATTAAATCACTTGGTTTTTCTTATGACTGGGACCGTTGTGTTTCAACATGTGAACCAGAATATTATAAGTGGACACAGTGGATTTTCCTTCAGCTTTATAAAAAAGGATTAGCTTACGAAGCTCAGACTCCTATTAACTGGTGTCCTTCTTGTATGACCGGTCTTGCTAATGAAGAAGTAAAAGATGGAAAGTGTGACCGTTGTGGTTCTCAAGTAACTCACAAAACAATCCGTCAGTGGATTTTAAAAATTACAGATTATGCAGACCGTCTTGATAAAGATTTGGAAACACTGGATTGGCCAGAATCTGTAAAGGCTATGCAGCATAACTGGATTGGAAAATCTACAGGTGCTGAAGTAACTTTCACAGTTGCAGACAAAGACGGTAAACCAACAGATAAAAAACTTACAGTTTATACAACACGCTGTGATACATTGTTTGGGGCAACTTACATGGTTGTTTCCCCAGAACATAAAATTATTGATTCAATTACAACTCCAGAACAGGCTGATGCCGTTAAAGCTTACCAGGAAGAAGCTGCTAAAAAGTCTGATCTTGAACGAACTGATCTTGCTAAAGATAAAACTGGTGTTTTCTCTGGAAGTTACGCAATCAACCCTGTAAACGGAAAATTAATTCCAATATGGATTGCAGATTACGTTTTAATTTCTTATGGTACAGGTGCTATTATGGCCGTTCCTGCTCACGATGACCGGGACTGGGAATTTGCTAAAAAATTTAATTTACCAATTATTGAAGTATTAAAGAGCGAAGTTGATGTTCAAACACAAGCCTGGACTCAGGACGGAATTCACGTTAATTCAGAATTCCTTGATGGTTTAAATAAAAAAGATGCCATTGCCAAAATGCTGGAATTCCTTGAAGAAAAGAAAATCGGTCGAAAGGCAATCAACTACAAACTTCGTGACTGGGTTTTCAGCCGCCAGCGTTACTGGGGTGAACCTATTCCTTTAGTTCATTGTCCAGATTGTGGTACAGTTCCTGTTCCTGAAGAAGAGCTTCCACTTACTTTACCAGAAGTAAAATCTTATCAGCCAACAGGCACTGGTGAATCTCCACTTGCAGCAATTGATTCATGGGTAAACTGCAAATGTCCAGAATGCGGTAAACCTGCTAAACGCGAAACAAATACAATGCCTCAGTGGGGTGGATCTTGCTGGTACTATTTACGCTATCTGGATCCTAAAAACAATAAACAATTCTGTTCTGAAAAGGCAGAAAAATACTGGATGCCAGTTGATTTATACATTGGTGGTGCAGAACATGCTGTTCTTCATTTGCTTTACGCACGTTTCTGGCATAAAGTTCTTTATGACTGTGGAGTAGTTTCTACAAAAGAACCTTTCCAGCGGCTTGTAAACCAGGGTATGATTACATCTTTTGCTTTCCAGCGTAAAAACAAAACTCTTGTTCCTGTAGATGAAGTTGAACAGAGAGAAGATGGAAAATACTACGAAAAAGCAACAAATGAAGAACTGGAACAGATTGTTGCAAAAATGTCTAAATCATTAAAGAATGTTGTAAATCCAGATGATGAAATCAAAGCTTATGGTGCTGATTCAGTCCGCATGTATGAAATGTTCATGGGACCTCTTACAATGTCTAAACCTTGGGCAACACAGGGGATTGTTGGTATTCACCGCTTCCTTGAAAAAGTATGGAATATCAGTGAAAAACCATTAGTTGATATTGATATCACAGGAAAACTTGAAGATAAAGCATTAATTTCACTAAGAAAAACTTTTGCACAGACAGTAAAAAAAGTTACAACTGATACAGCAACACTGAATTTCAATACAGCAATCAGTCAGATGATGATTTTTGTTAATGAACTTTCTAAATGTGATTCAATTCCAACTGCAATTTGGTCAGACTTTGTAAAAATTCTTTCTCCTTATGCTCCTCACCTTTGTGAAGAATTATGGGAAAAACTTGGACATAAAGAGACTATTGCTTATGTTCAGTGGCCAACTATCAGCGAAGACTTTGCAAAAGACGACACTAAAGAAATTGTTGTTATGATAAATGGAAAACTTCGTGACAAATTTGAAGCTGCTCCAGGAACTGCAAAAGATAAACTGGAAGAAATGGCAAAAGAAACTGAAGGTTACAAGAAATTTACAGAAGGAAAACAGGTTGTAAAAACTGTAGTTGTTCCTGATAAATTAGTAAATATTGTTGTTAAATAAAAAACTTCTGGTACTAAAAAAGGATGTCCGGCAAGTATTACTTAATAATTCCCATATTTATTATGGAAAAAGTTAATTTACTTTATGGACATCCTTTTTTTATGGTTAGTCAACTTCAGTTACAGAGTTGATGATTTTAAAAAGATTCTTAAATCCTGTATTTGTAATTACAGTTAAAGCTTCATTTGAAGGTGAAAGGAGGAATAGTTTTGTTCCTGCAACTTCAGCATCATTGTAAGCTGCCATAATAATTCCCATTCCAGTTGGATCCATTTCTGTAATTTTTTCCAAATTCAAAACAACATTCATTTTTGCAATATAATCATAAAGTTTTGACTGAAATTCACCTACAGTATAAGCATTAAAAGCACCATTTAATTCAAAAAGTCTATAGTTGGCACCTTCTTTTTCATTTACTTTTAAGTTATCCATGTTTTACTCCTATAAAAAGTCAAGAAGATTGTTTCAACAATCGATTGACTTTTTAAGCTGTTCCGTAATGTAATGAGGAACAGCAGTTCAGAAATAAGTTTGCAACGCAAACTTAGGTAAGATAAGGCCGCGCTATTTTAGCGGTTTTATCTTACATCTTCTATTACAAACCTACATCATTTAACAAATCATCAAGCTCATTTAAGTCAGCTGCAGAAAGATTTTCATTATCATTTTTTACAGTTTCATTTTCCTGAACTAAAACTCCTGATTCAGGTGGAGCATCAAATACAGATTCATCAATTGGATTATCATCAATAACTTCTGTAAAAATAGTTAGATCTTCGGCTGGTGCTTTCTGTTCAACATCAGAAGATTCATCCACAACGGGTTCTTTAATCTGTTCTTCCTGAATAATCTCATCTTCATCATTCTGAACTTCGGCTACAGTATCTTCTGAAACAGCTTCTTGTATATCATCTGTATCGTATTTTATAACAAGAATACTTACATCATCTTCAAGTTCCTTAGAAACAAACTTTTCAAGATTTTCCAGAGTAAACTGGGCCATTCGCTGAGCCGGATAACCAGAATTTTCAAGCATTGCCTGTTTAATACGTTCTTTACCAAAAGTTTCACCTCTAAGGGAGTGAGAATTAATCAAACCATCTGTACAGGCAAGTAAAATGTCACCTTTATTAATTTTTGTAGATTTTACACTGATATAAGGCGAAATATCCTTTACGAAACCCAGAACATATCCAGAACCTTGAATTTCAATTACGTTGTTATAAACCTGAGTATAAAGCAAAAGAGCTGGAATACCACAGTTGATATAATACAAGGTATCTTTTTCAAAATCCATGAGAGCAAACAAACCGGCAAAAATAGTACCCTTTCGCAAATTTTCACGGACAAAGTTATTTACCTTTACAACAAGCTGTTTAAAATCATGAGTATCTGCAAGATATGTACGAATAATAAACTTTAAGATGACCATATTCATGGAAGCGGCAATACCCTTTCCAGACAAGTCTCCTACAACAAAAAGATATTTAGAATCTGTAAGGCGGATAAAATCAATAAATTCTCCACCAATGTTATGGGCTGCTTCCATCAGGTAACCAATATCAATTTTTGGATTATTAATTCTATCAAGATTTTCCTGAATTGAAGAAATTACCTGAGAAGACATTCTGATTTCTCTGTTTACAGTACCTAGAATATCTTTATTGGCAATATTACGCATGTAATATCCAAATACAAAGAAGTATGAATAAAGTTTTTCAAAAACGTTAAAGTCATATTCCTTGAAGTGATCTCCGTTTGATTTTTTTCCTAATGTAATTAAACCAAATACGTTATGACCTTCATTGAGGACAAATAGAGCATCAGAGTTTGTTTTTTCAAAGAATGATGCAAAAAGATCTTTTACTCCCAGCAAATCATGTTCTTTTTCAAGCTGACTGGAAATAAGAACACTGCGGTTTAATCCCAATAATGAATCAAATGCATCTGAAGAATATGGAATTTTTTTTCCACTGTTATTAGAAGAGTAAGCAACATCAAACTGTCCCTGATTCCCAAGAATGTAAACATTCATAAAAGAACATTCAACATTTTTCTGAACAATTTCAAATACCTGATTTGTAATCTGGTCCATTTCACCTTCAGCATACTCTATGGAAGCAAATTCCTTTTCAAGAGAACGTTCATAATCAGCTTCATAATGTGTGGATGCTAATGGAAGAAGTTCTGAAACAAAAAGTGACCACACAATGCTGACAATTGAAATTATTGTGATTAATGCTATATAGAGTATGGTGTTGTTACGTCCAACAGGCTGAAATTCCATACATACTAATCCTACAATTATAGCCGGTGCAATATAAGAAATTATGTATTTTAAAATTGTAAACCAGAAACCTTTACCAGAAGGCACGTTCTGTTTAGACCATGCACTGACCATAATAGTGGCCATAAATGTATATGAAACCATAAAAATTAAAGTAAATCTAAAATCTGCTTTTGATAAAACAGAAAGAATATAGTCACTGAACCAGAATGAAAGAATTCCTAGCCCCAGTATAACTGACTGAAATTTTTCAAGCTGAGTAGCTTTTCTTTCCTGAAGCATAGTCATAATGAGATAACAGCTTAATGGCACAATTACTCTAAAAATAACTCTATACAAATCCCACCATTTCCAAGGGAAAAATTTACGAACTTCACGAATAAAAAGATATGGAGATTCAACAGCAAATCCACCATGAGAAATATTAATATAGGTGAATTGTGAATACACAATTACAACTGCAACTATATCAAAAACAATATTTATTGCTGTTCTGAGTTTTTCATGCTTTTTACTTCCCGTTGCAATAAAACTGAAACTAATGGAACACATAAAAATAGCATCAAAACACAAAACAAGTTTCATTACCTGCTGAATTAAAGCTGGAAGCCAGGTTTCATTGAATAATAAGATTACAAGATATAAAACTGCCTCAATAATTCCGAACAAAAGACTTATGGCAAAATTATTTAACTCTGTTTCACTATTTCTGCTATGTCTATTTACATAAACTTCAAGAGAGATGAGAACACAAAGGACTGCAAAATGTAATAAATAAAAAATCATACTAATAACCTACCTTTGCTACTAACATAGTAATATCATCATGTAAACGCTTATCACCATTATATTTCATAATAAGATCTACAATATCTTCAACCATTTTATCTGGAGTTTTTGCTGCTGAAGTAACAAGAGTTTTTTCAAACAAATCTGTATCTCCAAGTTCTACGCCATTTTCATCCATAACTTCAGAAACACCGTCAGTTGCAATAAGAATGGTATCACCACGGAAAAGGCGCTGCTCATGAACCTGTGTGTTATCATCAATTTCAAGAATTCCAACAACACCAGCATTAGACTGTAATGGTTTAATTCTGTATCCATTTGGAGATGGTGAAAGAATAATAGGATCTGACATAGATGCATTAATGTAGCGAATCTTCATTTTGTCTGTATCAATAATGCCAAGGAACATTACAGTATATTTATCCTGAAGACGCATTTTTTTAATACCTGCATCAACGGCTCTAAGAATACTTACTAAATCTTCCTTATCTTCCATAATTTTTACAGTATTCATAACTAAACCCATGATTAAGGCTGCGGAAAGTCCTTTACCGGAAACGTCTCCTAAAAGAACCATTGTTTTAGACTGATCAATTGGAAGAATAGAATAATAGTCACCAGAAACATAAATTAATGGTCTATAATAAGCTGCCATCTTTAATTTTGGAATATCTGGAATTTTCTGTGGAAGGAAGGACTGCTGATTTTCAGCAAGCTGTTCCCATTCCTTTGTAGTAGCTGAAATTTCTGACAAAGTTGAAATTGTCTTCATTCTGGCAATAAAGTTTTTATATTCTTCATACAATTCAGGGAATACATTTGCATCAAAAAGACGTGTATATTTACAGAAAACATACATGTGATGCTTTTCACAACACATAAAAAATCCACGAGTCTTTTTAGTGCGAGTTGTAACACCTAAATGACGATCAAAATAATAAAAACCTTCAGGCCATGTATCTTTATAGTTAGTTTCTAATGCCTTTCTGGTAGATTCCGATGTAGTAAGTCTAGCTGGAGAGTTGTAAAGAATATAATCTTTTATTTTGTCAATTACCAGGACTGAACAATCTCCCTGATTTTCAAGAATATCTGAAATAACAGAATAAAAATCTTCAAGAGAATAACAAAATCTAAGTTTTGCAATAAACTGATTGATAAGTACTGTTTCACCAGATTCCAAGGTATGTTTTTTAGCAGAGTTTATCAGTTTATTTTTACACTGATTTCCACATACACCAACAATTATAAAAAGAACTGCCGGCAATAAAAAAGAATAAATATATTTTCCTGAAGTTGTCTTTACAGGCAACAATAAAACAGTCAGAAATAATAAAAGTAAAATTGCAACAACATTAACACAAATTAAGATTATTTTTTTTCTAGTTTTATACATTCAATCCTCTAATACATATATTTAAATTTATAACTACTATTCTAATACAATAATCGGACAAAAGCATTAAAAAGTTGAATATTGAAAACCACAAAAAAAATCCGAAGTGTTTTTACACCTCGGATTCTATTTCAATTCAGAACTAATTTTCTAGTTTTGAAAGGTTTATAAGATTTGGTTCTGAAGTTGGCTTTTCAAGTTCCATAAATTGTTTAAGAAGTTCTTTTTCTTTTAAAGAAAGTCTTGTAGGAACCTGCACCAGAATTTTTACGAACAAATCACCTTTTTTTGAAGAATTTGTAACAGGCACACCTTCATTTCTAACTCTAAGAAGTTTTCCATTTGAAGTTCCATCAGGCACCTTAATAGTTATCTTCTTTCCATCAAGAGCTGTGATTGTAATATCACAACCTAACGCTGCCTGTGTTATGGAAATTGGTACAGCACAATATAAATCGTATCCATCACGTTCAAAGTTTGGATGAGAATCTACATGAAGAACTACTACTAAATCACCTGCAGGTCCTCCATTTTCACCAGCATCTCCCTGCCCATGAATTACAAGACGTTTACCATTATCAACACCAGCAGGAATTTTTAATGACATCATCTTATTTTTTTCCTGAATACCAGAACCACGACAACAAGAACAAGGTTTATCAATAACTGTTCCTTTTCCTCTACATGAAGGACATGTCTGCTGAATTGTGAAGAAGCCATTACCCTGTCTTACCTGTCCCATACCATTACATGTTGGACAAGTTTTTGATGAAGAACCTGCAGCTCCTCCTGTACCATGGCAGACTTCACAAACTTCATTGTGTTTGAAATGAATATCTGCACTTGTTCCGTAAATAGCATCTTTGAAAGTAACGTGAAGATCATAACGGAGGGAAGATCCTGTTGCAGGTCCTCTTCCAGCTTTTGAAGAAGAACCTCCTCCAAATCCACCTCCAAAAATACTGTCAAATATGTCAGAGAATCCGCCACCTGCTCCACCAAAAATATCAGCAAAGTCATGGAATGCATGTGAATACTGAGCTCCACCACCCTGATTCATACCATCTACACCGGCAAAACCATACTGATCATAAATAGGACGTTTTTGATCATCAGAAAGAATTTCATAAGCTTCTGTAGCTTCACGGAATTTTGCTTCAGCCTCTTTATCACCAGGATTTCTGTCCGGATGATATTTTACAGCAAGCTTTCTATAAGCTTTTTTAATTTCATCCTGTGTTGCAGATTTTTCAACACCTAATACTTCATAATAATCACGTTTTGCCATTTTATATTTCCTACTAAAAAAAATCCCGCTGATATCACGGATTACAGCAGATTTTATATTTTTTTTTAATCTGCGTCTATCTGCGTGATCCGCGGGAATATTCTATAGATTAACTATAAATTAATCTTATTTTTCATCTTTTACTTCGTATTCAACATCGTCAGCATTGCCTTTGTTGAATCCTGAAGAAGATGAAGAACCAGCATCAGAAGATCCTGCACCTGCATTTGCATCAACTCCTGCATCTGCACCTGGCTGAGCACCATTAGCAGCCTGCTGTTTATAAAGTTCTTCTGCAATTTTGTAAGATGCCTGTTTCAAAGCTTCTGTCTTAGATTTAATTTCTTCAACATTGTCACCCTGAAGTGCCTGTTTAAGAGCAGCAGTTGCATCTTCAATCTGCTGTTTATCAGCTCCAGAAATCTTATCACCCATTTCTTTCAATGTTTTTTCTGTCTGATATACAAGAGAATCTGCTTCATTACGAGCATCAACACTTTCACGTTTTGCTTTATCTGCAGCTGCATTTGCTTCAGCATCTTTTACCATCTTGTCAATTTCTTCATCAGAAAGACCAGAAGAAGATGTAATCTGAATATGCTGTTCTTTACCAGTTCCCATATCTTTAGCAGATACATGAACGATACCGTTAGCATCAATATCAAATGTAACTTCAATCTGAGGAACGCCACGTGGAGCAGCTGGAATACCAGTCAAATCAAAACGTCCAAGAGTACGGTTCTGATCAGCCATTTCGCGTTCACCCTGAAGTACATGGATAGTTACAGCAGTCTGTCCATCTGCAGCAGTAGAGAATACCTGACTCTTCTTTGTAGGAATTGTTGTATTTCTTGGAATAAGTTTTGTACAAACTCCACCCATTGTTTCAATACCAAGTGAAAGTGGTGTAACATCAAGAAGAAGAATATCCTGTTTAACATCCTTATTCAAAATACCACCCTGAATTGCAGCCCCTACTGCAACAGCTTCATCTGGGTTTACGGATCTAGAACCTTCTTTACCAAAAATTGCCTTTACAACATCCTGAACTTTTGGCATACGAGAAGATCCACCAACAAGAAGAACTTCATCAATCTTGTCAGCTGTAAGTTTTGCATCAGCTAAAGCCTTTTTACAAGGTTCCTTTGTTTTTTCAAACAAATTGTCTGTCATAGATTCAAACTGTGCACGAGTCAAAGTCTTCTGCAAGTGTTTTGGACCTGTAGCATCTGCTGTAATAAATGGAAGGTTGATATCTGTAGTTGTCTGGTTAGACAAACTGATTTTTGCATTTTCAGCAGCTTCACGTAAACGCTGCATAGCCATTGGGTCTTTAGAAAGATCAATTCCTGTATCTTTCTTAAATTCGTCAATTAACCAGTTAGAAACTACACGGTCCCAGTCATCACCACCAAGATGTGTATCACCGTTTGTAGAAAGAACTTCAAATACACCGTCAGCAAGCTGAAGAATAGAAATATCAAATGTACCACCACCAAGGTCATATACAGCAATAGTTCTTTCTTTTGACTGATCCTGTTTAAAACCGAAAGCTAAAGCAGCTGCTGTAGGTTCGTTGATAATACGCTGAACGTTTAATCCTGCAATTTTACCAGCATCTTTTGTAGCCTGACGCTGAGCATCATTAAAGTAAGCAGGAACTGTAATTACAGCTTCTGTAACTTCCTGACCAAGATAATCTTCTGCAGTTTTCTTCATTTTCTGTAAAATGAAAGCAGAAATTTCCTGTGGAGAATACTGTTTTTTAGAACCATTTTCGTCAATTTCTACACGACAATCAGCTCCGTTATCAATTACTGTATATGGGAGTTTTGTAGCTTCACCAGTAAGTTCACTAAATCTGTGACCAATAAGGCGTTTTACAGAATATACTGTGTTTTTTGGATTTGTAACCATCTGGTTTTTAGCAGGAGCACCAACAATACGATCTCCTTTAGATGTGAAACCAACGATAGATGGAGTTGTACGACCACCTTCTGAATTCTGAATTACAACTGGTTCGCCGTTTTCCATTACGGCAACACAAGAGTTTGTTGTACCTAAGTCAATACCAATAATTTTTCCCATAGTAGTGTTATCCTCCCGGATAACACTACTAAACGTCGTAGTCAAGGCTTTAAGCGTAGCGTGCCTTGACTACGACGTATACTAGAAGCAATGTTATCCAGTATATTTAATTTTATTTTATTTAATTTAAATTCCTTTTATTCTAAGCTTTAGGCACACTAACCATTACTTTAGCATGTCTTATAACTTTATCTTTAAGTTTATAACCTTTAAGATAAACCTGTTTCAAAGTTTCCTTTTCAACATCTTCTTCAACACGACCAATAGCTTCGTGTTCATCTGGATTAAAATCTTCACCTGAAGCACCATATCCAACAAGGTTATATTTTGTTTCAAGCATTTTTACCAGATTACTACTGATCATCTTAATACCATCAACAACAGGTCCAACTTCTGTAGCATTTGCTGCCGCTTCAAGTGTTCTATCAAAGTTGTCTAAACTCTCTAAAAGATCACCAAGCAAGTTTGCATTTGCATAATCATAAGTATCCTGCTTTTCTTTCATCATGCGCTTACGATAATTGTCAAAATCTGCAGCACGACGTAAAAGCTGATCTTTCAAATCTGCATTTTCCTTTTCAAGTGCAGCATATTTTTCTTCTAAAGAAGGTTCTTTCTGTTCTTCCTTAGATTCTTCTGTTGTCTCAGCTTCTGCAGCTTCTGATTCTGTAGATTCAGCTTTTGATTCTACCTGAGATTCTACTTTTTCTTCAGTTTCTTTCTGATTTTCTTCTGCCATTTGAAATCCTATCTATAAATAATCGTTATAAATAAATTAATAATTTGAACATAAAAACGTCAACAAATTTCTTAAAAAAAAGTTACTTTTATATAATAAACTTTTCTATTTTTTTTTATAAATATGCTGATATTTTTTAATGTCTGTACCATTCAATTTCCGAAACAACATCAAATTTCAATTCCGGATTATCTGCACACAACCTGAAGGCATGCAGATAAATTCTGGAAGCTTTACTTCCACCGTATAAAGAATCACCCAAAATAGGATACCCTTCTTCACTTAAATGAACTCTTATCTGGTGAGTACGGCCTGTATAAAGGGAACACTTTATTACAAAACATTTTTTTCCACCGATAATTTTTTCTGCAAGAATTTCAAAATCAGTTTTAGAAAACAAACCACCTTTACTTTCTGAAAGACTTCCCCATTTTGCCGCCTGACTTTTTCCCGAAATTCTACCCATATATTTTTCAACAGAAAATCTGGAACCTGCTTTTTTTTCTGTATTTTTTACTTCACAAACTGCAATATACTCTTTTATGAAGTTATGAGATTGAAACATTTCACTGACAGCTTTATTTATCTGCCTGTTTTTTGTAAAGAGAATTACTCCAGAAGTTTCCCTGTCCAGACGGTGCATGATACCAACGTAAGGAGGATTTCTTAATTCAGGATTTCTTTTCCATAAATAATCTACAACAGCATCATGAAGATTCGCTCTGTTTCCTGTAATTGTCTGCTCAACAGGAAATAAAGAAGGTTTATTTATAAAAATAAGATTTTCATCTTCAAACAGAATATCTTTATCAGAAACTTCAAATTTTATATCATCTGGTTGCTTTTCAAAAAAGAATTTATCAGCTTCAAATTCAACACAAATAACAGAATGACCTCTTAATTCAAAAGCAGGCCTGTTAATTTTTTTACCATTAACAAAAACAACACCTGCGATTATTAGTCTGCGAATCTTGGAATTTGAAATTGCATTTTCATAAATTTGCAATTCACTGCAGTCAGGAAGATGAATTCTCAAAAAATCATCTAACCGGATTGTATCATTTGTTTCAAAAATTATTTTTTTCATGGATTAATTTAATATTTCAAAATCAGGACCATCTGCTGTTTCAAAAATTTTAACTTTGCAATTCATCATACATACATTTTCAGCAAAACTGATAAGATCAAAAGATTCAGGCCCCAATAAATCTTCAGGATGATAAGAAACATCTATTACAGATTCCTTACCTTCACCAGCAACTCTGGAAATGGCACCATTAATAATTACAATATCATGAACAAGAGGAATTAAATCTTTACAACTTTTTTCTTCATATTTTTCATCAAGAAACAAAAGCTGCATCTTTTCTATATCTTCATGATTTTCTTTTTCAGGAACATATCCGCTTTTAAAATCACAATTATTACAATGCTGCCATTCCGCAAAATCAGCAAAAAATTTTGAAGGATGAATTTTCAGAGGACGTAAAACAGAAAGCATCCATGTAACAGCTCTTCCAGCTGAATAAAAAGTTCTACATCCAAAAGAAACATCTCTTGCATAGCGGATATCTTTTGCGGAAAAAGCACCGGAAACTTTTGCAGTCTGTTCAAGTTCAACATTTTCTGTCTGAGGAAAATCTATGTGATTTGGATATTGGTCTGTTGCAAAATCAAGTCTATCTAAAAAAAGTTTTAATGAATCTGCCGGAGAGTCTGCATAAGTGAGTAAAAAACCAAATACAAGACCATAATCATTCAGTAACCTGGCTTTTTTTGCATAAAGTTTCTTATCAAAAAGCAGCTTTCCACCTTTTTCTATTGCAACTAAAGGTATTTCAAGACAGCTAAAAAGACTTCCAGCTGCATTAATCACATCTTTATCAATAAGATTAACATCTACAACAATGGAAATAAAAACTTCAGGTGCATATTGAGACATTAAATTAAAGATTTTAAGAATACGATTTTTATCTCTGGAAATTTTTTCATCAGAAACAGTAAATTCTGTTATCCCTTTTTCTACAAGATGAGGAATCTGATTTTCTATTTCTGATGATTTAAAATTGTACGTCATTTTTAAAGAAGAATAATTCCTCGTTTTGCACAATCTTTTTTGATTTCATCTGTCCAGACACTTACCTGAGTTTCCCCAATGTGAGCTTTTCTTAGAAGGAACATACAAAGTCTTGACTGACCTATACCACCACCTAAAGTCTGAGTCAGTTCTCCGTTAAGAAGTTTTTTATGGAAACTCAAAGACTCTCTTTCAGTCATATTTCTTTCTTCAAGCTGAAGTCTTAAACTTTCAGGACTTACACGAATTCCCATTGAAGAAAGTTCAAATGCACTGTTCAAAACTGGATTCCATACAAGAATATCACCATTCAATCCGCGGTGACCGTCTCCACTTTCTGTAATCCAGTCATCATAGTCAGGAGCACGTCCATCATGAATTGTACCATCATCAAGTTTTCCACCAATACCTGTAATAAATACAGCCCCATATTCTTTTGCAACAAGATCTTCACGCTGTTTTGGTGTTAAATCCGGATACTTTTTCTGTAAATCATCCGCATAAAGAATCTTGATTTCTTTTGGTAAAATAGGTTTGATTTCTGGATATCTGTCATACAGGAAAAATTCTGTACGCTGAATACAACGATAAACTTTCTTTACAATTTCATGGAGGTAATAAACAGTTCTGTCTTTTTCATCAATTGCCATACACCAGTCCCACTGGTCTACATAAATTGAGTGAATAGGATCTAAATCTTCATCAGGACGAAGGGCATTCATATCTGTATAAATACCAAAACCTGGTTCAAGCCCTAAATCTGTAACTTTAATTCGCTTCCATTTTGCTAAAGACTGAACAATTTCCATCTTCTGTTCATTCAAGGCTTTTACAGGAAAACTAACTGGACGTTCTACACCATTTAAATCATCATTAATACCAGTTCCCTGACCTACAAAAAGAGGTGCAGTAACACGTGTAAGATTTAATTCTGTAGACAATGCAAGTTGAAAAAAGTCCTTAATAGCAACAATTGCATGTTCAGTTTCTTTTGTATTTAAAATAGAGTTATATTTTTCTGGTAATGTAATCATTTTTTATTCCTTTAGTTTTATGCAGTAAGCAAAAAGTTTTTTCAGCTGAACTTATTCACCATCATAATTAATTAAAGTTGTAACTTTACATGGAGCAAGCACTTTTTCATAATTTAATGCTGGTAAGCCAATTACTCCAAAGAAATCAGTAACTTCTGCTCCACCTTGTTCTACCAGATTTTTTGCTGCAGCTAAAGTTCCTCCTGTAGCAATCAAATCATCAACAACAAGAATTTTCTGTCCTTTTTTAATATCTGATTTATGAACTTCTACAGTTGCAGTACCATATTCAAGGGCATAACTGCACTCGTAAGTATCTCCTGGAAGTTTACCCTTTTTTCTAATAAGAACTAATGGTATTCCTAATTTTTCTGCAAATGGTGCAGCAAACAAAAAACCACGAGATTCAACAGCTGCCACTGCGTCAAATTTTGCATCCTTGTAAATTTCTACCATCTGATTAATACATTCTGTAAATGCATCAGGATTTACTAAAATTCCTGTAATATCATAGAAAAGAATTCCAGGCTTTGGAAAATCGGGAATTCGGCGAATTGCCTTGTCTAAAAGTTCAGTATTCATAAAATAAACTTCCTAATATAAATTTCAAATATTATGATAAATACAAATCACACGAAAAATTATTTTAATATTATGATTAATTTGTTACAAGATATATTTTTTATTCTTTCAGGGCAAACGCATTATAAATGCTTTTCCGTAATGTTGGCGCGAAGGAGCGGGGCGTGGTTCAAAAACACTCTTTTTGTGGCTGCTGCGAAGCGGCAGTTCAATAGTTTCTATACCACAAAAAGCGTGTAGCGCATTA
>JALEPQ010000204.1 GCA_022768685.1 Spirochaetia bacterium | reverse complement strand
AAAAAAAACTGTCTGATCTGCAACTTTGCCTATCAAACAGTCTTATAAATATTTAGAAATGTAAAATTTTTTATTTAATTTCAGCTTTTAATACATCAACTTTGTCTGTAGCTTCCCAAGGGAAACCTTCGCGTCCAAAGTGTCCGTAGGAAGCAGTCTTTCTGTAAATTGGCTGCTTTAAGTTCAAAGTCTTAATGATTCCTGCTGGAGTACAATCAAAAACTTTTTTTACAGCGGCTTCAATTTTTGAACGTTCAACTTTTTCTGTACCAAAAGTATCAACATAAATTGAAACTGGGAAAGGAACACCAATTGCATAAGCAAGTTCTACTTCTGCACGGTCAGCTAAACCTGCTGCAACAACATTTTTTGCAATGTAGCGGGCCATATAAGCCGCAGAACGGTCAACTTTTGAAGGATCCTTTCCAGAGAAAGCTCCACCACCATGACGACCCATTCCACCGTAAGTATCAACAATAATTTTACGTCCAGTTAATCCAGAATCGCCATCTGGACCACCAATTACAAATTTTCCAGTTGGGTTGATGTAATATTTTGTGTTTGAATCTAAAAGTCCAGTTGGTTCAAGAACAGGTTTAATTATTTCTTCAATAATTGTTTTTCTGATTGTTTCATAATCTACATCAGGATTATGCTGATGACTTACAACAACAGTGTCTATTCTTACAGGCTTATATCCATCGTATTCAATTGTAACCTGAGATTTTGCATCTGGTCTGAGCCAGCTAATTTTTCCTGCATGACGTAATTCATGTGCACGAATCAAAATCTGATGTGAATAATAAACTGGTGCAGGCATTAAAGCTGGAGTTTCGTTACACGCAAAACCGAACATCATTCCCTGGTCACCGGCACCCTGCTGACCTTCATATTCATCTAAAGCTTCTTCACCGCGTTTACCAACTACACCCTGATTAATATCTGCAGACTGAGCATGTAATCTGTTCTGAAAAATACAGTTTGCACCATCAAGTCCCACTTCTGGAGAATTATAGCCAATATCAAGTGCAACATTTCTGGCAATCTTTTCAACTTGTGCATTAAATTTCTTTGAAAAAGCATTATCCACAACAATGTTCTGGAAACCAATTTCTCCACCAACCATTAAAAAGTCGGTTGTAGAAAAAGATTCACAGGCTACGTGAGCATCCTTATCTAAAGAAAGACAATAATCCAATACTGCATCAGAAACCTGATCGCACAATTTATCTGGGTGACCTTCACCAACAGATTCAGATGTAAATAAATAATGATTGTTTTTTAAGACAGTTCCCATTTGAAACTCCTTTTTAGCAAGATTAATCAGCAAACAACTGATATTCCGCCCTGCAATTTGGATAAATCGGCGGATGATGTAAAAATGTGTCCTTATGTTATTGCACAATTCATTTAAAAAAGCAAGTAATATTAACAATACTTGATTAAAAAAGATAAATGCTCTATTTTTGTAGCATAGTTTTTGATTTTTTTCAGAAAAACGTATTTGTGTATTTAAAAATTAGGGGAAGGAGAATAAATGCCATTAAAGAAGTCTTTTTCTAAAGATGGAACTAAATGTACAGTAACATTTACAGTATCAGCAGAAGCCGCTGCCGGAGCAAGCAAAATCAACATTGCCGGAGATTTTAATAGCTGGAGCAGTACAGCTAC
>JALEPQ010000064.1 GCA_022768685.1 Spirochaetia bacterium | reverse complement strand
GTTTCGTCTGAACGTTCTTCTGAAGCTTGTTTAGAAATATTATCTGTATAACTTACAACGTAATATTCGTATTTTTTTCCTCTTTCCACAGTTTTATCGTCATATTCAAAAGCTGACAAAGAAGTGTAGGCCTGGTAAGGTGCATTCAATGAAGTTCCTGAATCGGATCTGGTTATGCGGGCATAATCTATTTCATTACCATCTGAATCATACACTTTGTTTACAGGATTTTCATCAGCATCACAACTGGCATCAAAATGAATCTGAGCGAAATTATTATTAGCTCCCCATTCCGCTGTTGGAAGTGCCCCTACTGTTGTAAGCAGTTCAAAATCTGAGGAAGTGCTTATTCTTCTATATATTTTAAAGTAAACAGGATGTAATTCAAAAGCAGCTGCCTGGTGCCAGACAGGTTCTGGTAAATTCCAGCTTATTGTTACATGGTTTTTAGATGTTCCCTGAGTTACGTTAAAGTTTTCAACTGCTTCAGGTGAAATTTTGTGTGCTGATTGTGCGTTTGTAAAATCACTTATTTCTGATTTCTGGTTTAACTCAGGTATGCTTGCTTCTACAGTGAAGTTATAACTTGTGGAAGATGTTAAACCTGTGATTATGACCTGTCTGTTCTGACCTGCTATGCTTGTTGTGTATTTTTGTAATACAGTTCTTCCATCGTAAACTTTTACGGTAAATAAGGTTAAATTTTCGTAAGTTGATGATGTACAGTTATCCATCCACCAGTTTACGGTAAATCCAGTTGCTGAATTATCTGGTGTAATTTCTGTAATGATTGGTGTTGCAAGCGTTGTTCCCATAACAACTTTACTTTTAAGTGATTCTGTTCCGTAATAATTTACAGCTGAAATTGAATAATATTTTGTAATACCTGAATCATCAAATTCAATTGAAACTGAGAGGTCTGTAGTTTCTCCAATTTTTTCAAATTCATCAAATGGAGTTTCTGCCTGATATATTTTATATAAAACTGCATTTTCAACAGACTGCCATTCCAAATCAATTTTATGGTATTTTCCATGAGAGGCAGTTACTGTTTCTGGGGGAAGTATAAAATCTGTATAATCTGCGGCATTTTTCTTTGAATTTAAATCTGCAGTAGGCTCGCTTATAAGTTCATATTTGCAGCCTGTAAATAACAGTGCAATAAAAGATAAAGATAAAAATATCTTTTTTGAATATGAGAATTTCATAATTTCAATATAATAGTATGAAATAAAGTAAAAATAAAGTTACTCTTATATATTTTACATACAGGGCCTCCGCATTATAAACAAAAATCCGATTTTTTTGGCTCCCAGTCACGCCCCGCTCCCTCGCACCAACATTACGGAAAATCGTTTATAATGCGGAAGCCTTGATTTTACATACTAGTACAATTATCCTATTTAGTGTAATTTTACAAAAAAGGAATGGAGAAAATCAATTATGAAAAAAATTTCAAAATTATTTGGTGTTCTGCTTGCGGTTCTTGCACTAACCGGTTGTGCTAATATGACTGATGATGGAACTTCTAATGGATTGGAAATTTTATGTACATCTAGAGATAGTATTTACTTGTTCTGGGAACCTGTAGAAGGGGCTACAGAATATGTTCTTAATACTACTACTACAGAACAGAAATGGGAACCTTTGGTAATGGAAAAAGAAGGGGTTGAATTTATAACTGACGATGGAGAAACCAAGTGTGGTACTAGTGTTGGAAGTTATGATATTCTTTATGACCAGATTTATAAAGTTTCCATCACAGCAAAAAATAATAAAAAAAGAGTAGGTTCATCTGTAAGCGGAAAATTTGCTGTTACTTATGTAGAACCAGCGGATAACCATCTTACGGCTGTCAGAAATGATGATAATATTATTGTAAAATGGAATAACATTGATCATGGAAATGGTGGTAAACATCAGTATGGTGGACTTGGAATCCGTTATGCACTTTACAAACAGGAAGGAACAATCGTTATAGAATCTGGTATTAAGACTTTCCAGCCAGATGAAGGCTATGAAAAGGGTGTTTTAATTTCTAAAGATTTTAAACCTTCCAGTGACTATGCAAATCAAGAATTTACTTATGCAGATACAGAAATAAAGGCAGATAAGTCTTACAGATATTTTGTTATTCCTTATAATGATTATAACTGGATAAGTGATAAGAAACTTACTATAAAGACTGATTATTCAATGGTTGACTGGATTGAATAATTTGTAAATGAGACAAATATTTTTGTTTCTATTTATAATTACAATTATTGAGAAAAATATGCACTTTATGGTATATTTATGCACAATTGATACAGTAAATTACATTTGTATACAAAAAAATTAATGGAGAATTGCCATTTTATATAAGACTTAGTCCAGGCATGCTGCGCTTAAAACCTGTGAGTAAGTCTTTTAGTGGTTATTTTCTCCTAAAGGAGTATATAGCCGCTATGAAGTTATGGGAAAATGGTGCTTACCTTTCTAACGGAAAGCTAGTTGGTTCTTTGGCTGGTGCTGATCAGGCTGAAGCTGCAAAAAAAACAATCGCTTATTCAATTTTACAGAAGCATAATACTTCTGGTGATGCATCAAAATTAAAGATTAAATTTGACAAAATCACATCACACGATATTACTTACGTTGGAATTATTCAGACAGCACGTGCTTCTGGTCTTGAAAAATTCCCTCTTCCTTATGTTCTTACAAACTGCCATAACTCACTTTGTGCTGTAGGTGGAACAATCAATGAAGATGATCACATGTTTGGTCTTACTTGTGCTCAGAAGTACGGTGGAATTTATGTTCCTCCTCATCTGGCTGTAATTCATCAGTTTGCCCGGGAAATGCTTGCTGAATGTGGAGCAATGATTTTGGGGTCAGACAGTCATACTCGTTATGGTGCCCTTGGTACAATGGCTATTGGTGAAGGTGGTGGAGAACTTGCTAAACAGCTTTTAAATAAAACTTACGATGTAAATTATCCTGGTGTTGTAGCTATCTATCTTACTGGTGAACCAGTTCCAGGTGTAGGACCTCAGGATGTGGCCCTTGCAATTATTAAGGCAGTATTTGCTAATGGTTATGTAAAAAATAAGGTTATGGAATTTGTAGGTCCTGGTGTTGCAAAACTTTCTGCTGATTTCCGTATTGGTGTTGATGTAATGACTACAGAAACAACTTGTCTTTCTTCTATTTGGCGTACTGATGCTAAAGTTGAAGAATGGTATGCAATTCATGGCCGTCCAAACGCTTATAAAGAACTTAATCCTGAAGAAGGTGCTTATTATGACGGTGCTATTGAACTTGATTTATCAGAAATTCGTCCTATGATTGCAATGCCATTCCATCCTTCTTGTGCATACACAATTGACGAAGTTAATGCAAATTTGATGGATATTCTTGATGAAACTGAAAAACGTGCAAAAGTTTCTTTTGGAGATAAAGTTGACTTCACTTTGAAAAATAAAGTGATTAATGGAAAACTTTATGTTGATCAGGGTGTTATTGCAGGTTGTGCTGGTGGTGGTTTTGAAAATATTTGTGCAGCAGCTGACATTCTTAAAGGAAAAGATACTGGAAACGGTAAGTTCCTTTTAAATGTATATCCAGCTTCTATGCCAGTTTACCAGGAATTGATGAAGAATGGTGCGTTCAGTTCACTTGTTAGTGCAGGTGCCATTATAAAAACTGCATTCTGTGGTCCTTGTTTCGGGGCTGGTGATACTCCAGCAAATGGTGCATTCTCAATCCGTCACTCAACAAGAAACTTCCCTAACCGTGAAGGTTCTAAAATACAGAATGGTCAGTTGTCTAGCGTTGCACTTATGGATGCCCGTTCAATTGCCGCAACTGCTGCAAACAAAGGTTTCCTTACTGCTGCAACTGAATATGATACAGAATTCTCTGGAAAGAAGTACTTCTTTGATAAGGCAATTTACGAAAAACGTGTTTACGATTCAAAAGGAATTGCTCATCCTGAAGTTGAAATTCAGTTTGGTCCAAATATTAAAGACTGGCCTTCTATGAAACCTCTTTCTGATGATTTACTTGTTAAGGTAGTTTCAGAAATTCACGATCCAGTAACTACAACTGATGAACTTATTCCGTCTGGAGAAACATCTTCATTCCGTTCAAATCCTCTTGGACTTGCTGAATTTACTTTAAGTCGTAAAGATCCTGCTTATGTTGGCCGTGCAAAGGCCGTTCGCGATGGTTCTGATGAAGTTAAATCTGAAGTTGCATTTGTAGAAAAAACATTATCTGAATTTAATAAAGATTTTACTGGTCGTGCATCTGCTGCAGGTCTTGGTTCTACAATTTATGCTGTAAAACCTGGTGATGGTTCTGCCCGTGAACAGGCAGCTTCTTGTCAGAAAGTTTTGGGGGGATGGGCAAATATTGCCTGCGAATATGCAACAAAACGTTACCGATCAAATCTTATCAACTGGGGTATGTTACCATTCCTTTACAAATCAGGAGATTTAGAAGCTTCTAAAAATCTGCCTTTTGCTAATGGAGATTACGTATTTATTCCAGAAGTTAAAAAAATGATTGAAGAAAAACTTCCATCTGCTAAAGCTTATGCTGTTAATCTTGCTGCAGGTTCTGTAAAAGAATTTGAGGTAACATTAGGTGAACTTACAGATGATGAAAGAAAAATCATTCTTGCAGGTTGTTTGATTAATTTCTATAGACAGTAGAAAAAAATTTTTATCTGCTGTAAAAACAGTCAATTTCAACCCTTGAGCAAAGTGTGTCTTAATGTGTCTGTTTTTATGATAGTTTGTAGTATAAATAACTTGATTTCCCTCTTGATGCATTTATAATAATACTTTAAGAGGGTTTTTCTATTTATGTCTGACAATTCCAATAAAATAAAATTTAATATATTCAAAGAATCTATAGTTTTCAGAATTTCGGCTTATCTGATGGTGTTTTGCCTTGTGATGATGCTGGTTTCTTTTTTGTATGTCAGACACAGTAATCAGAAGCAATATGTTTTTAGTCAACGTGGTGGTTTTTTATATGATGATCAGCCTTGTTATGCCACTTTAGAAATTCCATTAAAACCTGATGGACGGAAAAATTTCTGGCAGGAGCATAATCTTGATTATGGTGCTCAGTATGATATTTATCTTTATAATAATTCCAATAAAATTCTTGGGGATTATTATCTTGAAATGAAAGTTGCTGATGATGCACGAATAGATTCCTCCTGGAACGGTGAATATACTCTTGAAAATGGCATTATAACTATGATTCCAAGAGAAGGTCTAAATACAGTAGCAATTCTTCCAAAAGAAAATGCAAAATATGGTTTTATCTTGTATGCAAAACAACTGATGGGGTATGCAGATTTTAAAATCTACTGTCATTTTAAAACCAGACTTATTGATTCTCCTTTCTTTCTTGTTTTTTTGATTTTGTTTTTAGTTTGTGTTGTTACAAACTTATCAGCATTTTTCTCATATATTTCTATTCGTAAAGAAAAAAAACGGCTTATAGAGCAGACTGAAGCTGTAATAAAATTATGTGCGAATTTTATTGATACTCGTGATAAGTATACCAAACAGCATTCCGTCCATGTGGCAGAATATTCCAGAATGATTGCAAAAGAACTTAAACTTAGCGAAGAAGAACAGCGTTATATTTATTATGACGGGATGATGCATGATGTAGGAAAAGTTCTTATTTCAACAGAATATTTATGCAAGGCTGGCAAATTGTATGGCATTGAATGGGAAGAAATGAAAAAACATACAGTTTATGGAGCTGGTGTTATTCAGGATTTTGATGCAATTCCACATTTAAAAGATGCAATTTTATATCATCATGAACGATATGATGGAAAAGGTTATATGTCTGGTTTAATTGGTGAAGCTATACCTTTAGTTGCCAGAATTATTGCTGTTGCTGATGCTTTTGATGCTATGGCTACAAATCGTTCTTACCGAAAGCATTTGCCAAAAGAATTAATTATTAATGAATTAAAAACTTGTTCAGGAACTCAATTTGATCCTAAAATTGCAGATATTATGATTCGCTTAATTGAAAATAATAAAGTTTTTATTAGTGAATAAATCCATTTTATGTAGTATTTACAGTAGTTTGCAGTAATATTCATATTTATTACAAAGTCTTTTTGCTTTCAGGATGTTGCAATTTTATACAAAAAATTATATATTTTTTGCATAAATATACATTTTTTTTGAGAGGAAAATATGGCAAAAGACAAAGTAATATTAGCTTATTCAGGTGGACTTGATACAACTGTTATCATTCCCTGGCTTAAAGAAAATTATGATTACGATGTAATCGCTGTTTGTATTGATGTTGGTCAGGGAGATGACTGGCCTGCTATTAAGTCTCGTGCATTAAAAACAGGTGCTGCTGCTTGTTACGTTGTTGATGCTAAACAAGAATACATTGAAGAATATATCTGGCCTGCATTAAAAGCAAATGCTGTTTACGAAGATGAATATCTGCTTGGAACTTCTACAGCTCGTCCTTTGATTGCTAAAATTCTGGTTGAATATGCACGTCAGGAAAAAGCTGTGGCAATTTGTCATGGTGCAACTGGAAAAGGAAATGACCAGGTTCGTTTTGAATTTGGTATTAAAGCTTTTGCCCCAGATTTGAAAGTTATTGCAGCCTGGCGTGACGACAAATGGAATATGGACAGCCGTGAAGCTGAAATTAAATTCCTGGAAGATCGTGGTCTTGAAGTACCTTCTAAAAAAGATCAGTCATACTCACGTGATGAAAATATCTGGCATCTTTCTCATGAAGGGCTGGAACTTGAACAGATTGAAAATGAACCTAATTTCAAACATATGTTGAAAAACACTGTTGTACCAGAAGAAGCTCCTAATGATGGCGAATATGTTACAATTGATTTTGAAAAAGGTATTCCTGTTGGATTAAATGGCAAAAAAATGAATGCACTTGATCTTCTTACAGAATTGAATGCAATTGGTGGAAGAAATGGTGTAGGTCTTGTAGATATTTGTGAAAACCGTTTTGTTGGAATGAAGTCTCGTGGTGTATATGAAACTCCAGGTGGAGCAATTCTTTACTTTGCTCACAGAATGATGGATCATATCTGTCTTGACCGGGAAACTTACCATTACAAACAGCAGGTTTCTTTACGCATGTCAGAATTGATTTACGAAGGAAAATGGTTCACAACATTAATGGATTCTTGTATGGCTTTTATGGATAAAGCTGAAGAAAACGTTACTGGTTGGGCAAAAGTTAAGGTTGTAAAAGGTGCAATCCGTGGTGCAGGTTCTGGTTCAAAATACAGCTTGTACAATGAATCAATTGCATCATTTACTACTGGTGAACTTTACAATCATAAAGATGCACAGGGCTTCATTACACTTGCAGGGCTTCCATTAAAAGTTCGTGCTATGATGGAACAGCAGGTTGGTGAAGGTCAGGCTATTGCTGAATCAAAGAATCTTAAAAAAAGACCAACTGAGTAGTATTTAACTGGATACCGGAAGAGAGCATATTTTATGGGCGTCTGTTTAAACAGCGCCCTTTCTTTTTATAAAATCAACGTTTATAAAATCAACTTATATCGAGGAAATAATGACAGTTAATACAGATCAACTTTATTTTATTCTTGATCATACACCTGCTGACCAGAATATTATGCTGGTAGGAAAGCATGGTATTGGAAAATCTCAGATTCTGGAAAATTATTATGAAGAAAAGGGGATTAAAGTTGTAACTTTGTTTTTGGGTCAGATGAGTGACCCTGGAGATTTAATTGGTTTACCTGAAAAAAATGAACTAACAGGAAAAACTGATTTTATGCTTCCATACTGGTTTCCTCTTGATGATACTCCTATTGTCCTTTTTTTAGATGAATTAAACCGTGCTCGTCCTGAAGTTTTGCAGACAATAATGGATTTAACTTTAAATAGAAAACTTGCAGGTAAGACCTTACCAGGCGGCAGCAGAATTATAAGTGCAGTAAATAACGGTAATGAATATCAATTGACTGACCTGGATCCAGCATTGGTAAGTCGTTTTAATATATATGAATTTGCTCCCTCTGTTGAAGATTGGCTTGAATGGGCAAGAAAATCGGGAATTGATTCCCGTATAATTGACTTTATTTCTGAAAATCCTGAATATCTTGATTCTGCAGAATTTGAAATGGATGAAGGAAATTTAGAGCGAACTCCTGACCGCAGAAGCTGGCACAGAACTTCCTGTGTAATTAAAGATTTTGATACTTTAAGTGAAAGAGAAAAACCCCTTGTTTCTGGAATAATTGGAAATAAAGCAACAGCACTCTTTTTTAGATATGTAAATGAACATAATGTTCCTTCCGCTTCTAAAATTTTGATTTCTGGCTGTTTTGAAAAGCTTTCTGATCTTTCTGTACCTGAACTTTGTCAAATAAATACTGCTTTATTCAGATTTGTTGAAAGTGCTTCTTATGATAAAAGTCAGGAAGAAATTCTTTTGGAAAATTTTGAACTTTACATTGATTTTCTAAATAAAAAAGAATTAAGTGAAGTTGAAGCTCATTTTATTTCTCTTTGTAATTCTTCAACTTTTCCTGCAACTTTATGTTTGATTGCAGAAAAAAAATATTCTTTATATGAAAAGATTCTGGCATTTGTTGGAGCCCAATAAAAAAATGGAAACTCAAAAACGTCTGGAAAAAATTAAGAAAAACTGGTTTTTCTCAGAACCTCTTTTATTTTCTGTTGCTTGTACTCATGTTTTTATTTCTAATAATCGTATTAATGAACCTTTGAGAACTGGTCAAAAAAGGATAGAATTTTCTGATTCCCTCTGTGAAAAATTAACAGATTCTATTCTGGAAGATTATCTTAGAGTTGAAATGATGCGAATTTTATTGGCTCATCCATATTCAAGAAAACCTGCAGATTGTAAGCCTGGTGTTTTGTCTATTGCCAGTGATATTGTAATTTATCAATCATTGAAATATGAGAAAAACAGTAAATTTATTTCAGATTATGATTGTCTTTCTGGAATTGTTTATTTAAAGAGTATAGCTCAACGTTTTTCTACACTAAATTCTCCTTTAGGAGAAAAATGGAAAAATACTGAAGAAGAAAAATTTTTTTTAAGAAATCTTCAGCTTGATAGAAGAACTGGAGATCTTATTACTGTTGATAATCTTTCTTTTGAAAAATGGTATAAAAAAATATTGTTTTTAGTTTCACAGATTTCTGCTGCCGGTACTTCAAATGCAGGCGGTGCAGATGGTGAATTTGCATTGCCATCTGAAGACTCCAGTGAACTTTGGGAAGAAAATCTGGAAGCTGAAGAAGAAATAAAAGAACAAATAAAAAAAGCTGATAATGAACAGGGCTGGGGTGGACTTGGTGGAGGAGAAATAAGAAGCATTAAAGATAATGTGGATTTTTCTTTTGATTACAGAAAAGCTCTTACTCAGTTCAGACAGGCTATTGTAAGTGCTAATAGAACATTAACCAGAATGAGACCTAGCCGCCGTTTTGGTTTTAAACAGATGGGAAGCAGGTACGAACGTAAGGCTCAACTTCTTATAGCAGTGGATGTTTCCGGTTCAATTACTGATGAAAGTTTTGAAAATTTCTGTCATGCTATAAAAAATTTTTTCTTTTTAGGAATTATTGAAAAAATAGATGTGATTTTTTTTGACGTTAATTTAAAACTTTCACAGCCTGTATCTTTTAGAAAAAAAATTGATTTATCAGAGATAAAAGGTCGTGGTGGTACAAATTTCCAGATTCCAGTGAATTTTTACGAGGAACATAAGGGGGAATATAGCGGGATGATCATTTTTACAGACGGTGAAGGTGATATTCCTTATTATTCAGGTAATAAATGCAATGTATTGTGGATTTTAGACAGCAGAATTGCTTATGAAAAGTCTAAAATGTGGATAAAAACATTAAAAGGCAATAAAGCAACTTATCTTCCGGTGTAGGGGAATTATGAACGAAGAAATTGTAAGCGACTTTTGGAAAGAAAAAATGATTCTTTTGCAAAGGCAGAACAGCCGGGCAGGAGAACCTGTTGCAGACCTGGAAAAGGCTTTTTCAGATATTGAAAAAATTCAGCTGATATATCCTGGTATGAAAAGTGAGATTGATAAAGGCGAAAACTACATCAGTTGGGAACTTTTTGTTTCTGAAACTTTTCATATTCGTTTATATATTCAGCGTCAGACAAAAATTAGTTTTTATGGAAAAACTAAAACTGGTTTTGAAAAAATTGCTGATGCAAAGCTTTTTAATGATCCATTTCCAAGTGTACTGCATTTTTTAAAGCATTTTGATTCTTACGATGTGGAACTTTACCATGTGCAGGATTCTGCAATGAAAGTTTCTATGCAGAAGAAAATTGAAGGAGAATTTATAAAATCTTTATTGCTTAAAAAATATTCAGATAAAATATATTCAATAGAATTTAAAAAAGATTCCTGGTTCCTGACAGTAGATGATAAAACGGAAGAAATAAGTTTAAATTCTCTTTTAGGAAAGAATAATTAAAATAAAAAAGTAGACCTGGCCCGAGAAATGAACAGTTGCGCCAGCAAGTGCCGTAGCAGCTTTGCTGCGTAGAGCACCGAGCGTCAGCGAGCTGAGAATTGCGAGTTGGTAAGAAGAATGGCCTTTTAAAATCTATTTACAAATTATGCTCTGAGAATTATTAATGGCTTTGTCCGGGAACGTAGTCTCCAGCTTCTTTGTGGAAAGCAACTTTCTTTTCATACATGACTTCATCTACTTTATCAATGGCCTGCTGCAAAGTAAGAGTTGATTCCGGACCAAAAGTTAATGTTCCAAGGCTGACAGAAAGATTATAAGGAAGCTTCATTTTTGAAGTTTTTGCTTTTAAAGTCATATCAATCATGGAACAGAAGTCTTCGCCGTGATAATCTCTGCTGTTTCCTAAAACTACAAATTCATCACCTCCATAACGGATTCCCATCCATCCTTTTGGAATTACACTGGAAATGGAGTCTGCAACAGTTTTTATTGCTAAATCTCCGTGAAGATGACCAAAGTTATCATTGATATGTTTCATTTTATTTATATCAACGAAAATTAAGATATTCTGCAAGTTGAGTTTTTTGTTCTGTTCGTAAAATGGAACTGCCAGGCGTTCAAGAGCTACACGATTTTTTAGTCCTGAAAGTCCATCTGTTGTAGAAAGCTTGATGTACTGCTGGCTTAAAAGTTTGTACATGTTTTTCTGACGGAAACGTTCTATATTGCTGCCAAATGTTCTTGTAAAAGTATATGCCTGCTTTGCATGTAAAAATGCAAGATTATTTTTTATAACTGCATAACCATGCATAAATGTATGATTGTACAATGGAATAAAAAGATAAATATTACTTCCCATAGGATTATACATACTTTCTGGAATCAGATCTTTTGTATTTATGATTTCATTAACGCTTTTTTTATTGTTTTTGATATTTACGATGGAATTTACTTGTTTTCCAAAGGAATAATATTCGCCTAATTCTTCTTTTGAGTTAATAAGAATAGAAGACCATTCAGAATTTAACAGGATACAGAAGTCGGACCCTTCAAATTTATGTGATCGCTGGAAAAAAATATTCATGTTCTGTAAAAGGGCATAAGTGCTCTGTGACTGAAGGAACACATCTTCAAGTTGACGCATATGATTTGTAAATTCAGGGAATTCAAACTGAAAGGATGTATCCTGGGTTGCAAAATCAATTTGTGCCTGAGTAATATTCACAGGGCAACCACATGACTGTCTTAATACTGGTTTTGACATGATTCTGACTTCATTTGGAGTTCTGTCGCCGGAAAGAAGCTTTTTAAATGCTTCGTGTGTTACCTGTTCTGAATTTCCATTTACTGTAGATAGGGATGGAATAACCGATCCAGAAAATTTTACGTCATCAAAGCCTACTATTTTTATCTGTTCTGGAATTTTAACGTCATTTTCCTTTGCAACTTTCATTGCTGCCAGGGCTAAATTATCATTTGCACAGACAATTGCCTGAGGCCATTCTTCCCTTGGTTTGGCAAAAATCTTTTTTGCTGTTTCATAACCGTAGGAATATTCCCATGAACCGTTTAAATACATATTGGAACTGAAAATAGGAATTCCTCTTTTTCTTGCAGCTGCTGTAAATGCCTGAATTCTTTCTTTATTTTCCTGTTCACTGTCTGGTCCACCAATAAATACCATCTTTGTTACTTTGTGCTGGGTAATTAAATGTTCAATTAGTCTGAAAAATCCGGATGTATTATCCAGATGAATGAAAGGAATGCCTTCCATTTTTTTTCCGATGCTTACTGCAGGTTTTCCTGACTGAAGAATTCTTTGACGTTCTCTTTCCAGAACTGCATTATCATAAATGGTGTTTGCAATAACTATAACACCGTCAAAATCTGCATAATTTATAAGATTATAGATATAATAACCTGTGCGGTTTGTGAAACCGGAATGTTCTTTGTACTGGTAGCAGGTAAAAACGTATAAATCAATATTGCTGGATTGTGCAATTCGATGTAAATCCTTAATGATGCTGGTTAAATAACCATATTCGCTAGCTGAAGATAAAACTGCAAACCGTCTTTTCATGTACTTCATTATATAGCATAAATCATAGTTTTTAAAATCAATTCAGTTTTTTTTTAAGTTGTACAAATTTTCTGTAAATGATAAAATAGCCAGTAAATTATACTTTTAAAATAATTTTTTAATAGGAGCTATAAATGATCTACACAGCAGAAGTAGAACATATGTGTCCTTTGGCTAAAGGCGCATATCATGGACCAGCCCCAATTCCAGAAGAAGGAAAATGGGTTCAGGTTAAAAAAATTGAAGATGTTTCTGGTTTCACACACGGTATTGGTTGGTGTGCACCACAGCAGGGAGCTTGTAAACTTTCTTTGAACGTTAAAAACGGTATCATTGAAGAAGCTCTTGTTGAAACAATTGGTTGTTCTGGTATGACACACTCAGCTGCTATGGCATCTGAAATCTTGGTTGGAAAAACATTGCTTGAAGCCTTAAACACAGACTTAGTATGTGATGCTATCAACACAGCTATGCGCGAACTCTTTATGCAGATTGTATACGGTCGTACACAGTCAGCTTACTCTGAAGGCGGACTTAAAGTTGGTGCTTCTCTTGAAGACCTTGGTAAAAACTTGCGTTCACAGGTTGGTACTATGTTTGCTACACGCGAGAAAGGTCCACGTTACCTTGAAATGACAGAAGGATATGTTGAAACATGTGCTGTTGATAAAGACGGACAGATTATTGGTTACAACTGTATCAACTTTGGTAAATTGATGGATGCTCTTAAGGCTGGAAAACCAGCTAACGAAGCTATCGAAGGTGCACGTACACACTATGGTCGTGTAACAGAAGATCAGGGTATGGTAAAACTTATCGACCCTAGAAAAGAATAGGCCGCAAAAATTACATCCCTGTAATTTTTGCTCCTCGAGTTTTGTGAACAAAACTCGGACAGGCATTTTACTAAATTAATGAAGCCACATCCATGTGGCGTGTAAGGAAGAAAATTATGGCATTATTTGAAGATTATGCAGGCCGAATTCCACAGGTTAATAAAGCACTTAAAGAATACGGTTTCGCAGAAGGCGAAGAAGGATTAAACGCAGCTCGTAAACTTTGTCAGGACCGCGGTTTTGATCCATACGAAATCTGTCAGTCAACACAGCAGATTTGTTTTGAAGATGCAAAATGGGCTTATGTATTAGGTTCAGCTATTGCTATTAAAGAAGCTGAAAAAACTGGTGATAAAACTGGTTCTACAGCTGCTGCTAACATTGGTAAAGGACTTCAGGCATTCTGTCTTCCAGGTTCTGTAGCTGATGACCGTAAAGTAGGTCTTGGACACGGAAACTTAGGCGCTCGTCTTCTTTCTGAAGAAACACAGTGTTTTGCATTCTTAGCTGGTCA
>JALEPQ010000053.1 GCA_022768685.1 Spirochaetia bacterium | reverse complement strand
AACAATCGATTGACTTTTCAGGGGTTGTATTAACCCCTGAATCAACAAAATAAAGCTTCATTAATCCCTTTCCTTTTATTTCTTTTTCACCACGGGAAGTAAATTTAAAGTCATCCTTAACCTGCTCAAACACAGCCTCGGAAACATTTATTCTCATTTCTTCACTAGAAGTTTCCATTCTACTGGCAACATTTACTGCATCACCAAAAACATCATAAATATACTTTTTAACACCAACAATTCCTGCCACAACCTCACCAGTATGAATACCAAGACGAATGGTCCATTTATAATCAGCAGTTTTATTACGTTCTTCCAGATATTTACGACATTCAAGGGCTGCAGAAACCATATTTTTTGCACTTTTTTCATCAGGATTTGGTAATCCACATACAGCCATATAAGCATCTCCAATTGTTTTAATGCGTACACAGTTATATTTTTCAATTATGAGATCAAAATTTGTAAAAATCTCATTCAATTCCTTAATGAGGATATGGGGTTGCATTTTTTTTGAAATATCTGTAAAACCAACAATGTCAGTAAACAGGATTGATACATTATTATAATGTTCTGGATTTGTACAGCCATTATCACGAAGTTCTTCTACAACTTTTTTAGGCAGAATATTTTCAAGTAATTCTTCATTCTTAATATTCATTTCTTCCAGAGTTTTTTCTATATAATCAATAATCAATTTAAAAATAATAATCATTGTAAGTACAACGCACATGCTTGCAACAATATTTACAAATCTTATGTTCCTGAGAATCTCTTGAGAAACTTCATATACTGGTGTTATTCTGGAAAATATAAATTCACATGCAATAAAAATTATAAGACAAATAAAAGATGCCGGAATTCCAATATTAAATCCTTTTTTTTCAACAAGAAAAGGAAAAACCACCATAATGAAAATAAGAAAATGAAAACCTGAATATGCTCCAAGAAAATATTCTGCAAGAATCTGATGTACAATAACTTCTCCAGTTGTAACAAAATAAGCAGTATTTACTTTCTTAAACTTAAATAACACAAATAACAAAATAGCAAAACAAGATACACTAAAGAAATTAAAGAAAAACATAGGCATGATACCTGTCTGATAAAACAAAATTAAGAAGCAGGTATGATAGACAAGCCCAAATCCTACACCTAAGGCGGCACTTATAAATCCACGATGTTTTTGAGATAAAATTTTGCCTGATTTATAAAATAAATCCAGGAAAACTCTTTTTATATTTTTCATACACATATTCTCCAATAATATTCTACAACGTTATAGAGAATATGTATACTTTTTACAGATTACAGTTAAATTCAGAAATCTTCCCTTTCTTTTAATTATTTCATCATTAGGGCATTCATAAAACACTTAGTCTGCAAACAACGCTGTTGAAAGATAGCGGTCACCTGTATCTGGCAAGAGAACTACGATTGTCTTTCCTGCATTTTCGCTTCGTTTTGCAATTTCAATAGCGGCCCAGAGAGCAGCGCCGGAAGAAATTCCCACAAGAACGCCTTCTTTTTTTCCGAAAAGTTTTCCAGTAGCAAAAGCGTCATCGTTTTCAACAGGAATAATTTCATCGTAAACTTTTGTATCAAGGACATCAGGAACAAAGCCCGCACCGATTCCCTGAATTTTGTGACTTCCAGCAACGCCAGTTGAAAGAACTGCACTTGATTTTGGTTCCACTGCTACAACTTTTACATTTGCATTCTTTGATTTAAGGTACTGTCCAACACCTGTAATCGTTCCGCCTGTTCCAACTCCTGCAACAAAGTAATCAACTTTTCCGTCTGTATCTTCCCAGATTTCTGGTCCTGTGGTTTCAAAATGCGCCTTAGGGTTAGAAGGATTCACAAACTGACCAGGAATGAAGCTATCAGGAATTGTCTGTGCAAGTTCTTCTGCCTTGGCAATTGCGCCTTTCATTCCTTTTGCGCCCTCTGTCAGAACAAGTTCTGCCCCATAAGCCTTCATCAGCTGTCGGCGTTCAACGCTCATTGTTTCTGGCATTACGATTATGATTTTGTATCCGCGTGATGCCGCAACAGATGCAAGTCCAATTCCAGTATTTCCAGAAGTCGGTTCAATAATTGTAGAACCAGGCTTTAATTATCCCGCCTTTTCTGCATCATCAAGCATGGCCTTTGCGATTCGATCCTTAACGCTTCCTGACGGATTGAAATATTCAAGTTTTGCAACAATTTTTGCCTTCAAAGCAAATTCTTTTTCAATATGTGTGAGTTCCAAAAGTGGTGTACGACCGATAAGCTGGTCAG
>JALEPQ010000126.1 GCA_022768685.1 Spirochaetia bacterium | reverse complement strand
TACATAAGTAATTGTCTTTTCTACATCTTCAACTTTTTTACCAGTTTCTTTTGCAGTAAGTTCAATTACCTTGTGAAGCAGCTTAATGTTCTGCCATTCATTTTCACCGCCGATGTTGTACTTTTCACCAGTCACACCCTTTTTTACAATCAGCCAGACAGCACGGTTGTGGTCTTCTACATAAATCCAGTCGCGGATATTGTCGCCCTTTCCGTAAACAGGAAGATTCTTTCCGTCGCGGATGTTTGAAATCATAAGTGGAAGAAGTTTTTCTGGGAACTGGTATGGACCATAGTTGTTAGTACAATTTGATAAAGTAATTGGCAAACCATATGTGTGGAAGTAAGCCATTACAACATGGTCAGAAGATGCTTTTGATGAAGAGTAAGGACTTCTTGGGTCATAAGGAGTATCCTCGCGGAAGTAACCAGTTTCTCCGAGAGAACCATAAACTTCGTCTGTTGAAATGTGATGGAAAAGTACATCATCACGAATTGAGCCGTCTTCCTTCTTCCAGTAGTTACGGGCTACATCAAGAAGTGTAAAGGTTCCCATTACGTTTGTTTTCATAAATGCTTCTGGACCAAGAATTGAACGATCTACGTGACTTTCTGCAGCAAAGTGAATTACTGTATCTATATCATACTGCTTAAAAATGCGTTCAATATTTTCGCGGTCACAGATATCAACTTTTTCAAAGAAGTAGCGTTTTCCACCAAACTTCTCTTCAATATCTTTCAAAGATTCAAGGTTTCCTGCATAAGTAAGACAGTCTACGTTTACAACAGTACCATCAAAGTTTGCATCATTAAAAAGGTTGCCTTCTGCAGAAGATATGCCAAATAGATAGTGAATGAAGTTTGAGCCGATGAAACCGGCTCCACCTGTAATAAGGATGTTATGTAATTTTCTCATAATTTTATTTTCCAACTTTTTCTTTACATTATTTCATTATAAATTGCTTTCATATGTTCAACTGCAATTTCAACAGAGTATTTTTTTGCTTCTTCGACATTTCTCTCCCCCATTTCTTCTCTTAAAGCCGGATTCTTGTAAAGAAGTAAAATAGCAGATATTAAAGAATCTGAACTGTTTAAATTAAAGCATAATCCATTTTCATACTGTTTGATTACATCATTATGACCTCGAATACTAGATGCAACCAGTGGCAATCCACTTGCCATACCTTCAACAAGATTTAATCCTTGCCCCTCCTGCAAACTTGTAGAAACACAAACATCTGATAATCTGCAATATAAGTCCACTTCTTTTGTATATCCAGTAAACAAAACATAATTCATATTGTTTTGCTGTGCATATTCTTTATAATATTCTAGCAATTCGCCTTTTCCACAAAGAATTACTTTTAGTTCTGGTATTTTCTTTTTTAATATGGGAAGAATATCAAAAAGTAATTTATGATTTTTTCTTGGAATGAATTCTGCTGTATAAATTAAAATGAAATCTTCAGAAGAATATCCTTTCTCTTTACGAAGGACATTCTTCTCATCAGAATTTTTGACTGGAGCAAATCTCTCAAGATTAATTCCAACACCATCAATTTTGAATATTTTAGAATGATGCATTTGCCTTTTCATAATCTTCCTCGTTGATAGTAATAATTACATCTGTAAAATGCGAAAGCCACTTTTCCATTGGATAATACATAAGCCAGTTTTTTAAAGGTGCTCCTTTATAGAAATGGAAGCCATGAGCTGTATAGATTACTTTTATTTTTCCAGCCTTCCAAAACTTCTTAGCTGCTAAACGACCAATAACTCCCCCCATAGGAGTATGACAATGGAGAATATCGTACTCGTTATTCTTAAGCAGTTCTTTCAGTTGTTTTAATGCCTTAAAATTGTTTAAGCTAAATGGACTTCTTGCAATACAAATAGAATATTGATTGTCACAGTCCAAAACATTTTCTTCACCAGCAGAACAATAATCCACCTGCCAGCCCTGTTCCTTGAACCAACGCATAAAAGGACGGTTAAATTTTGAAAAATTTGCTGTGTTAGAGAGAAATAAAATTTTTTTCATTGATTTTTCTTGTTCTTAAAAGTTATTTATTTAGCATTCAAAAGAGAAGCTATTGAACCAAAGTAATAGTTTTTATGAATGTAATCTCTAAAACCTAGATGATACATTTGCAGTCTTTCTTTTTTTCTATCTAATTTTATTAAAAAAAGAATCATACGCAAAGGAAGAAAAAAGATATATCGAAAGCGAATAGAAAGAGGAGTCTCTTTACATCTAAAAACAATTCTTAATGTATCTCTGACTAAGAAATAATTTCTGTATGGAGCATGAAAATGGATGGTGGATTTTCCAATTTTCATATTACTATTACCAATTTCATGCTGAATAAATGCATCTTTGCTTTTCAAAACATAATAGCCATTGTATATAGCTTTATAGCAAAAATAAAAATCACAGAAATCGACAGGGAAAGAATCTTCAAAACCACCAATTTCTAATGCAGCATTTATATCAAGAATCATTCCTGATGTAATAATATTCTTTACAGAAATAACAGGTATCTCTGTTTTAATTTTTTTATAATATACCCATCTCGGAGTGTCTAATTCTTGCCCATAAACACGTAATCCGGGTCCGATACACATTACCTTTTCAGATTTTTTTATTTCTACAAATTCAATGTACATAGTATTAAAACTATCTTGTGTCAAAAAACTATCTTGATCAAATAAAACCGAAGTGGAAAAACCTTCTTCTCGAGCTTTTATTAGAGCTATATTGAAGGCTTTTGAAAGTCCAATATTTCCACCATTATCTATTGCACAAATTCTATCATCAAAAAGTAATTCTTTTTGTACAGTAGAGTTAAATAACAAATAAATTTTCTCTGCATATTTTAATATTTCACTAATATTACTTTTTGTCTGAGTTATATCAGCATTAAATACAGTAATCATTGAACAGATATGTTCTTGCATTGTTTCCTCTTTTTTTCCAAATATGAATAATAATAAGTAATTGAAATAGTTAAAAAACTCATAAAAGGTAAACTAGTTAAAACTGGATTTGAAATAGCTAATATGAAATGAGCAATAATTGCCCACCCCATCCCTTTTCCTTTCTTATCAGTATTTCTAATCAATAAATATGAAAATACTAGCAGTATTGAAAAAACTATAACAGAAAAAAATATTCCATATTTTCTAAGAAAATCAAAGTGTGAAATTTCACAAGTATCAGTATATTTTTTGAACCCATATGAGTAGAAGCTACTACCTGGACCTTGCCCCCAAAATAAATATGATGGATGTACTTCAAAAAGTTCTATAATTCCTCTCAAATGTCCACTCCTGATTGATACTCCTCCATCAGAATTATCAAACATTGAAAATAAACTCATAATAATTGGATTCTCTGTTAGGTAGCCAATTAACACGAATATACCTATAACAAAAAAGACTTTGATTAACTTGTTATAATTAAAAATGCAATAAAACAAAACTATAACTAAAAGTCCAAATCGTGAACCAGAAAAGAGAATTCCAAGAAAGCAAATAAAAAAAGGTACATATTTTTTTATAAATAAAGAATAAACACAAGCAGGAATTAAGGCTAATGTTCCTTGGAAGTAAGCAATCCATAATACAATTCCACCAAATGACTTAGGCCCATAAATTCCGTTAAAGAAATAAATTAGTTTTTGTTTTATAAAATCAATTCTTGCTAATCCTAGAAATGTTCCTATAGTTAATATAACTACAATTATTGAGAAATATTCACAAGCTTTTACATAACCTTTAATATCTATGTAATTAGTCTTAGCAACAAAAAATAAAATAATTAGAAAATACATTGAAAAGTTAAATGATATAATGCTATCAATAGAAACATTTTGAATTGCTGAAATTATTCCTGATATCGAAATTGAAGCTGATATAAAAGCAAAAACAATAATAATACTATTTGGCACTTTAAGTTTTTTTGATGTTAAATTAATAAGTACCAATCCTAAGCATAATACAAGAGATAAGGTTCTAATTATGCCGCCTCCAGATTGCATTATCAATCCAAAAAGAATGAATAATGAAATAATATTTTTTAATTTAGGATAATATAATTTAATCTTTCTCATTTCTATTCGTTATTTATTGATATTTAGTATTTTCATTCTTGTATTATGTACACATTCAATAAATTCATTTAAGAACCCTTTTAACTTTGATACAAAAATGAAATATGAATAATATGTTTTGTTTTTATAGGCATTTTGGATAAGGGTAAAAAAATTTTCAGATTCATTAAGCTTATAATCTTTAGCATTATTTTTTACTTTATTAAACCATAAAGAAAAATAATTAAATAATAAATCTTTTTCTAACCAATTATAACACTCGACGGAAATATCTTTTGATTTCACAAATCCTGATATTAAGCCTAAGTAATTTTCATAGAAAACTTGATATAATCCATAAGATATATCTTTGTTTTTTACTGGTAGCATATCATAAATTTTTTTCCTAACTATAATTACCTCTTTTTTTTCTTTTATATTATTCAATAAAAACGGAACTTGCCATAAATGTTTATCGCAAGCATATGTTTTACTTTTTATATTCTCACAATCTGTATCCCAAAAACCCTCACAAGTGATTGAAGTAATATAAAAAGAAACTTTGTATAGAAACGATTCAACGCCTGTTACTTTTAGATTTTGTTTTAATCGTTTATGTAAAAAGAAGATTTGTTTTCCTTTATTCTTTTTTATAATATTAAGCATATATTTTATGCTCCCATTATGATAATAAACCGTATCATTACTAAGTTTTCTAAATTCTCCTTTTGCTTCTGAAAGCACTGTCGGAAAATTCTCATCATGATTATTAACCTCATTTCTGAAGTAATGAATATTATTATATTGTGATGCATATTTTCGACACAAATCTTCTGTATTATCCGTTGAACAGTTATCAGAAATAATAACTTCCACATCATCTGAATGGAATTCTGGTTGCCTGATAATTGATTCAAGGCTTTTTTCCAAATATTCCGCTCTATTGTATGTTGGAATACAAATGCTTAATAAAGGTTTCTTTTCTACCATGATTAATTACCTAAAATCGAAAGATGAAGTATGATTTTCTAGATTTGGCTCTATTATAGATGCTGGATTGTATAAAACAATAACAACATCATAAGGACCATTTTTTTCTATATATTTACGTATACTACCTGTAAATCCGGCTAAATCTATCCTTTCTACTTTCCTACAAATCAAAGATAAAAAGGCTGCTATAGGACGAGTGAAAGAATCTCCTATAATTAAAATACTATTTTTATTGTCAGTAACTTGATTTTCAAGAATACCAACATTACAGGCGAAGAAGCCATCATAGGGGTAACTGTTATACAAATCATTATTTTTTAGTTGTGAATAATCATACAATGAGGAAAAAGTCCCTGACTTTTCATATCCATTTTGAATTATTTTTAGTTGAACCTCTTTCTTAGGCAAAATCACAGTAAAATCATCAGGTTTTGCTTTAGCTTTTGTTAGTTTCTTTCCTATGCTCCCTAAAAATACACTTTCATAAGAGTTATAAGTAAAGTTATCTTCTTCTAATACTGATTCAGGAAATTGCATTCCTAATTCAGAGTTCAAATATGAAACAATTTCTTTTGTAGCCCATAGAGTTGATTCAGTTTTCCAATGATGATCTGTTTTGTAGAATAAATCCCTATTGTTTATATTTTCTAGCTTTATTCTATCTCTCAAATCTAGGTAATTTATTTTGGACTGAATATTCTTCAAAAGAGTATCAGCATTTTTATTTGAATAATCTAACTCACTAGTTTGATCTGATTTCCCAATCTTATAAGGAGCCTGAACATAAACAAAGTTATTCACAAATTCAGATTTTTTACAAAATTCTGAAAACTCAATAAGCGATTCAGAACTTTTCTCAGTATTAATTTTTCTAACATAATTAGTATAATAACCATCGCCTAAATCCACTGCCGAATCATATCCATTGTTTATTGGAATCTTCCAATTTATAATCTTTTCTATTCCATTACCTACTTCAAGTATCGAATAATAGAATGGGAAATAATTAAGAACTACAGAATCTATTCTACTTTCGATATTATTTATCTTTGTTTGTAATTTATGAGTAATTGTTTGTCTTCCTATAACTTCATTTTCTAGAAAAGGATATTCATTCTCCCAGCTAATTCTATTTGTCGAAACGACTCCGCCGGTATTTCTTGTTTTACCTAGTTTAAAGATTTTTGCACTACATAATAAGACGCATATCCCTACAAAAAAGAAGACGGGTAGTATCAACAATCCACTTATATAATTATCTTTGTTTATTTTAAATGAGGATTTCATGCCCATTCTCCTAGAAATTGAAATAGATAAATGGATTATATGTCGTCTTTACACAAAATATCAAACTGAGAATAAAAATTATCGCAGTACAAACATTTTTCATAACAACTTTGTTTTCATTTTGCAATTTTAAAATTTTTGAGATGTACGATGTTGAAAGAATTGCAAAAAGTATCATTATCCAGCCACCATTCAAAAATGTAGAAATTGCATATTCATCTACAAATTTTCCATAGTACATATTTTTCATATATGAAAAAGCTGATGCAATATTATCTGCTCTAAACAATATCCAACCATGCAGAATAATTATCAAGGTTATTATTCTATATGGTAATGTCTTTTTATTTGTTATTCCTGTTGTTTTTTCCAAAAGTAAGAATACAAAATAATATAATCCCCAGGCGATAAAAGTCCAATTAGCGCCATGCCAGAAACCCGTTAAAGACCAAACTACAAATAAATTGAATATCCATCGAGCTTTTGAGCATCTATTACCACCAAGTGGAATATAAACATAATCCCTAAACCAAGAAGAAAGACTTATATGCCATCTTCGCCAAAAGTCTGTTACAGAACTTGCCTCATATGGATAGTTAAAGTTCTCGTTAAAATGAAACCCAAATATTCTTCCAAGTCCTATTGCCATATCTGAATATCCAGAAAAATCAAAATAAATTTGTAGCATATATGCAATAGCACCAAGCCAGGCTGTAATAACAGATATTTCAGATAAGGCAAATATATTATCTGCTATTATGGCCGCATAATTTGCAACTAATATTTTTTTTCCTAATCCAAAAGAAAATCTTCTTACACCTTCAGATATATCATCAAGAGATGAATATCTATTTTCGATTTCCTTTTCAATTGTTTGATAACGAACGATTGGTCCTGCAATTAGTTGTGGAAATAAAAAGGCATATAATGCGAGCTTAAAAGGGTTTCTTTGTGCTTTTACATCACCTCTACATACATCAATAATATATGAAAGAATCTGGAATGAAAAAAAAGAAATACCTATAGGTAGTCTTATCTTAGGAATTGTAACATTACATGAAAATAATTGATTTATATTATCAACAAAAAAATTCAAATACTTAAATATAATTAGTATTGCAATATTCCAAATAACAGCTGTTAATACCCCCCCCCATTTATGTATAGGTAGTTTTTCAATTAAAAGAGCAATTCCCCAATTAACAAATAATGATAGTAATAAGAGGAATATAAATACAGGTTCTCCCCATGCATAAAATTCTAAGCTAAAAAGAAGCAGTATACAATTCTTATATTTTACATTTTTGCAAACTCGTAAAGGTAGAAAGTATAAAATTAAAAGAAGAGGAAAAAATACAAACAAAAATATATTTGAAGAAAAAACCATTACTTATATAACCCCAAATCAAAAATATAACAGTCTTTATATCCTTCTGTAATATACATAGCCGCTTGACTACCACCACAGTTTCCAGCAACAAGATAAGGGCAACGTGATAGAATATTAATAGTAGCAAGATATTCTAGACCTGCCAGATATTTTCCATTTTCTCGTTCTAATTTCACATCTGGTAAATAAGTTTTTCCAGTATCTTCAAACAGTTTATGGTCATTTGTAATCAATTTGTCACCAAATTCAGTATGGAACGCATCCCAAATTCTTTTATCTTCTGTAGCAAGAAAGACTTTATTACAACCATATTTCTGCATAAACTCTGATGATTTCTGAATAATCTGCTCTGGCAAAGGTTGAACAGGATGATTATGAGGCTTATTATTTATATAGTCTGTACCGCGGCTTAGTACACCAAGCACCACATCATTATCTGAAATCAGTTTTGAATATTGTTCATTACAATACTTTTTTACTATATCATTCGCACGAATATTTTTTGAAAAAATATTGTGCCATCGTTTCATTTCCTCAGTATCAAAAATAATCCGAGACAGATTTTGTTTTTTAGTAGAAATACGACCTGCATTTCCTAATATAACATTTTTACTATGTTCAATATCTTTCAATGTAAATCCATAGGGCTGTTCAAAAAAGTATTCCCATGCATTTTCTTTTCCAAATTTATCGTCTTCCAGATACATATTTGGCATATTCTGTAAATCAATAATTGGAATTAATCCTTTATCTAATGCATACTGTATCTGAGGTATATAATACCCCATTAAACCAAAAATACCCCCCATAAACCTGTAACGGATTACATAAAAAGTTTTGTCTGGATTTTCAGGTCCATTGCAAGTTCTCTTTTCTCGCCATTTAAAAGATAGATATTTTTCCATGACCGGACTAATAATTGGCGAGAAATATTTATATCGAATATTTTCTGGAATTTTTCTGTATAAACTTCTTAGAGACATTTTAGTTGGCCAAAATTGTTTTTATTCCATCAACAAAAGAAACCTGTGGTTTCCATCCTGTATCTGCTGTAAGTTCAGAAATATCAGCTACTAAATACATTGGTTGATGTGGATAATATTCCTTTTTTCCAAATCCCAAAGTGATAGAGGGATTTACGACAGAGCGAATATCTTCAAGATATTCTGAAAGTTTGCGGGCATTTCCAGAACCAAGTGGGTAAGTTTTTCCGTCAACTCCATTTTCAGCAACTGCTATAAAAGCACGACCAGCATCATCACACCAGTTATAATCCCAAATTTGTTCACATTTTGTAAACTCAGGAGAACGACCTGCTTTCAATTCATTTATTGCATAACTTATGAGCGTATAGGGAGCATCATTCAAACCATAAGTACTTACAATTCTGCACCAGTTAAAACGCATTCCAAGCTGCTTACAAAGCAAAGCTGCAAGTTTTCCAGAAGTATATTTTGCAACCCCATAACCACTTTCTGGTGCAACTGGCATTGAACAGGTAAGTGGTTCAGTTTTTATTCCATATTCTGCTTGAGAACCAGCACCTATGAATACAGAACATCCACAGCGTTTTGCTAGTCTAACTGCATCAAGTGTATAATTGACATTTTGAAGCTGAACATCTACATCATCACGGCCATCACCAAATGTTTTTTCCCACGCCATATGAATGAATACATCGTATTTTCCAGAGAGTTCAAGTTTACTGTATTCATCGATATTACATCCTATAATATGAAGCTTATCAGATTTAGGAAGATTTCTAAGACGAGTACTTCCTCGATGAACAATGCATGAAACTTCATAATCTTTTATAAGAGCTGCTCGTACTACGGCACTACCTACACATCCAGTTGCACCTGTGATAATAATTTTTTTCATTAAGAAATCCTTTCACTATTATAAAGTATTTATGTTTATCTAAAAAAATAATAGCATTAAAAGTCTTATTTTATTAAATATGACAACAATAACAAATTATTGCTGCATTCTCGATAAAAAACTGCTTCCCAATAATTAATTCCGTATAAAGTTTCAAATCCACAAGCTTTTTTTATTAAGATTTTTTTTGCTATTTTAACATCTTCTCCACTCAATTCTGTTTTTAAGATTTCAACTTTAGACGGTACTTTTTTATTATATCGTGATATCAAATCTAAACATGTATATGTATTTTTCAGTCTCTGAAAAACAGCAGCGTTAATAGGCGCATTCTGAGTTATTTCAAATGTAATTACAGGTAAACCGTTTTCATTGAAATTTGTCTTAGCTGTCAAGTACTGTACATCAGCAGGAATAATATCTGTATATAAATTAATTATATACCGTAAACTATTTATTAGAAACACATCCCCCTTTTTACTGTTACATATCGAACAACAAGGAATTAAATTATGCACATTGTCCGAAAACTGCGGAAAAACTGATTGTGGAAGATAATGATCAAACGTATTTATGGAATCAATTTGACATAGAGGGCATTCAGATAATTCAATATTGTTCTTGAACATAATCTGTTGCCTATAATCAGTCAGATATTTATTGCTATATTTATATAATTTCTTTAAGGCTTCTTCATTATGTTTAAATACTAAATTTGTATGTAATAATTCAAGCGAATTTTTCCTAAAGTTTTTTTCATAATCATCAAAAGCATTTTTTATGTCTGATTTTATGGATTTTATAGAATTTTTTAACGGCTCATGTTTTCTCTTTAAGATATTATTATGAATATCGAAAGTTGAAATTCCTTGTAAGACAGGCAAATTAGTCATTTACTACACCATTCTCAAAAAATAAACTTTCAATATACAGTTCCACAGAAAGCGATAAATCTAAGTTTTCAGATTTTAGATTTTTAATAATTTCGCTCTTTTTAAGCCCATCACTTTTCATTAAATCTATCTTCTGCATATAATGCAATGGAACATCTCTAAGCTGAAATACCTCATCAGTAATATCAGACAGATTAGCTCCAAGAGTTTCTCTCGAAGATTTTCTTACAGTACAAACATCGTCATTACGTTCCATTATAAATACAGAATCAGCTCTAACTTCTCTGATTACAGATGGTGAATGTGATATAATTATTGCATATGATTCATATTCTTCGAGAAGCTCATAAATTGCAGAAATAAAACTTGCAGTTGCATTTGGATGCAAATGTAATTCTGGTTCATCAATAAGAAGCAAAGAATCTTTTCTTATATTAGCAAGAATCCTAAGCATAACCATGAGAATGGATTTTTCGCCAGAACTTAGCCTGTTATACAGAATCTCTATTGTTCCGTTAGTATTATCTAAGATTTCCAAGTCAATACTCGGTAATAATTTTGAAAGAACTTTATACGAACTTTTTAATATAGGATACATTTCATTATCATTATATGTAATAATCTTTTGGATATTTTTGTTTAATTCATCCAGTTGTCCTTGATAATCAAGCAGACTTCCATTCATATCAGATAACCCGCAAAAAATATTCTCTAGAGCTACTGTATGATCTTTTATACCATATGAATCATAAGGACTGGTAGAAATCAGAAATGCCTTACTGTATTCTGGCAAGCAATCAAAGAATTTAACTCGAGTACCTTCATTATAATCCCAGTATAAATTCTTTAAAAAGGTTGATTTTCCAGAGCCATTTTTTCCAATAATTGCATATAATCTTTTGGACAAATATTTATTTTGAGTATCAAAATCAAAATCTAATTCAACCTTTTCTGCTCCTAAAACTGGGATAAATTCATATCTGAATTTATGCCTTTCTTGAAAATCAACTTTATCAATAATATACTCAGCTGCACGCAACATTCGTTCTGCATCATTACTTCGAATTAAAGAGTGTTCCCAATAATAATTATTTATAAATCTATCTTGTAATGATTTATTAAGGCCTACATCATTAAGTCTTGAAAGAAGTAGTTTACTTTCTTCACTAAACACATTTCTGATATTCTCATAGTATTTTGCATCACAGCCTAAAGATATATATTTTGTTGGTAAAGACTCAAAACTTGTAGGTAGAGAAATTTTTATATTTCCATTAGATTCAGTACAAATATCTTCCGAAATAATCTTTAGTTCACCTAAAAACTTTCTTTCTGTAGAGGGATTTTCAAAATATATTACTTGAAAAATATTTATAAGTTTAAAATCATTCCATCTAGTAAATAATGCAAGAACTATAGAAGGAAAAACCTGTGGCTGTTGAATCTTCTTATAAGAATTCTCATCAAGCCAATCAAATGAATCTGAAACAAATGTTATGTTTTCTATCATATCTTTCTTATATCCGCTTTACTAGTTCTAAAGCTTCCTTTGGTTTACTTACAACTTTACAAACATACTTCTGAGAAAGTTTGGTTGTATTATTCAAAAGATGTGCAAGATTATCTTCTGTGAAGAAAAAATCCGAAGAAGGTACTGCTATTGCAGCATGTCTATAATCATCAAAATCTGTAGGATGAAATTTTCGTCCCTTTTCTGCATAAGAAGTTCCACAAAGAATCGAATTTATAACCAAAAGCGGAATATCATCTTTTTCAAGAAAGCCTTGTTGGAACTTGTATGTTATCCCTTTTATAATAGAATCTAGTGATTCAATTGATATTTGTGGTAAGTTTTTATTCACAATTTCTTTCAACGAGTAATTCTTTTCAAGATAAGAAATATTATTTATTCCTTGTGAAATATATTCCTTAAAGCATATAAGATTTGCATAAAGTGTATCAGAACATGCTTTTTTTAGGTTTGGTAATTTGTCCCCTCTAGAACTTTTCTCCTTATTCATTCTTTCTGCACAAACTCTGTTTCCTACCTGTTCATCCGTTGAATCAATACAACCGGGTAGTTTCCCAAAATATTGAAATTTCATTTTTCTACACATGTCAAATATTGATTTCTGCATTGAATCATCAGCATATTCTTTTCCTATTATTATTTTGGCTGCTCCTAAAACTAAGCAAACGGGAACAAAATCTGAGAAGTTTTTTACAGAAGTTTTGCAATTATCAGCTGTTAATTTTAGAAAAAAATTTGAAAAATCATCAACTATTTTATCAAAAAAGAACTTATAACTAACCCCATCAGATAAGTCATCCATTATATCTATTGTTTTTTTAAGCGTATTCCCATCATTTTGATGAAATAACTCGCTTATTATTTCTGTGGATAATGGACATATTATTTTCTTCTCTAAAACCTTTTGCTTTAGTAAATCATATAACTTTTTATAATCATTATCAGTATTATTTATAATAGCCTTTCTTATATTAACCCAATACTTTGTGTCTAAGTATAGTATTTTTCTTTTCTTTATTTCCTCACTTAAACTATCACATTCCTTCTTTACATAGTTTAGGTATGAGATATCTGAATCATTTTTCTGATGTTCTCTCGTATTCTTAGAAAAATCAAAATTAGAATCAAGCAAATCTTTGAGCTGCTCTACCATAGGAACTGAAATATTCGTAAACAATTCATCCAATTCCTCATCAGAAATATTCGGATTATTCGTTTTACAATGCTCTTTTAGAATACTAATTGTATCAGACATATTAACACTCTTTCAAAATGATTCTTAAGTCTTCAACTGTTTCTGCAATATATGTACACCCACATTTTTCTAATTCTTCTCTTGTTCCGGTTCCCCAAAGTACACCAATTGCAGGTATATTATTGTCAAGTGCCGCTTTTGCATCCGTCTCCATGTCACCTATACCAACAAATTTTTCATCTGGATAATCAGACATACAGAGAGCAAACAGTTCTGTTTTTGTTTTTCGTTTATCATCTGCAGATTTTATATAGCTGTAAGGGGTAACAATAGAAACAAAATATTGTTTCCAGTCAAGTTTTTCAATAATACGTCCAGTTGCCAAATCCGGCTTATTTGTTACTATATGATGGATAAAAAAAGAATCCTTAAGTATATTTTCAATTCCAACAAATGGAGGAGTATGCTTGAAACCACAGTTATCATAATTCAACCTAAAATTCTTTATTATTTCCTTCTTTTTATCCCCGGTAAGAACTGAAGGACTGAAAGAAGTATCAAGAATTTTATCTACAGTAGGGCCTACTCTAAAAGGTGCTTTTTGATCTTTTTCCATCAATCCAACATCTCGGACTGATTTAATAAGTGCATTTAAGACTTCCTGTTCAGAATCTATTAAGGTTCCATCCAAATCCCAAATTATATGTAACTTGTTAACCATATGCATTTAATTCAATAGATATTTTGTTTTAGTTAGAGTCTTTACTGTAATCTTATCTGCAACACCTGTGAGATAGTCCTTTATAGCCTTATTACGATAAGGAACTGTCGAAGTATCGTATAACAAAGGTACGTATTCTTTGTAATAACAGTTCTCGATATTTTCTTCGTATCCATCGAAACCAGCTATAAATACTTCTGAAATACCAATTCTTATAAGCAGATTAATCAATAAAACCAAAGGATTATCATATATTGTTGGGGATGATTTATTTACTAATGTTGCGTAATTTACAGAATAATCAATTCTTTCTTTAGCTTCTGTAATATTTGAAGTACAAATAATTTTTACATTTGGGTTTTCTGAATAAATACGACTAAAGAACTGACTATATCGTTTTGCATTTCCCATAAATACATAATCAGTTGCGAAATCCTTATTTAAAAAGTTTACACTGAAAATCTTTGGATTGTTAGATATAATAAAAGAATCAATTTCCTTCTTGGATTCTTTTATTGTTTTTCCAGGTCCCAATAAAAGGATTTTTTTCCCGTTTAGTTCTTTTTTCAATTTATCAAGAACTAAAGAATCATCAATTTCATTGTTTTGCAGTTCTTGATAAAGTTTTTCACACAATTCCTTATCATATAAAAGATTCTTATCATTCTCTTTAGGGAGCCTTGCAAGAATTTCATTAATCTGCTTTACAGAAAGAGTTTTCTTTTCAAGAAGTTGTGTAACATAATTTGGATGGCATTCATTCAATGCTGAAATATAGAA
>JALEPQ010000048.1 GCA_022768685.1 Spirochaetia bacterium | reverse complement strand
AATCTCAAAATATTTTTCAGTCAAGAAAAAATGTTACTTTATTTATAAAAAAGGAAATTTATTATAAAATGAAACGTTTTTTTAGCACTTTTATCATACTTTTATTTTACGTCAAATTTTTATAAAAAATCTGTTATTTTATATAATACTTTTATTATATTTTTATGATAATTTTGAAATACTTTAAATTCAGAAAATATTAAAAGAAGAGCTGGTCCGAGAAATGAACAGTTGCGCAGCAAGTGCCTCTCGCAAGTTTTTTGTCTGCAAAAAACTTGAAAGCAGCGCAACGTTCATTAGCGTTGTAAATTGCCTATGTGCGCTCGAATTACCTTAAGTGCCTCTCGCAAGTTTTTTTTGTTTACAAAAAACTTGAAAGCAGCGCAACGTTCATTAGCGTTGTAAATTGCCTATATGCGCTGCTTAGAATTGCGAGTTGGTATTTAAACTGACCTGAAATATAAAATAAAAAACGGGGTCTGTCCCCTATTCCATTTTTCCTAATTCAAAAGTGCGCCATTTTCCTGTTCTGTATCGTATTAAACAAATTACAGCAGTAATAGACCAGGTAATTCCTTCTGTGAGCCATATTCCCCAGAATCCAACTGGTATGAATTTTCCAAAAATGGTAAAACCGGCAAATCGTATTAAAATCTGTGAAAAGGCAATTCTACATATAACTTCTGTAATTCCATTTATCATTGAGAATGTTGTATCACCACATCCATTTAAAACTGCTCTTGGTACATAAATCATTCCCAAAGGAAGATAAAACCAGCTTGTAAGTCTTAAGGCGATTGCTCCTATTCTGATTACCTCAGGATCTTTTATGAACCATCCTATTATGTGATCTGCAAAAATCTGGAATACAGGAACAATAACAGCTGTAAAACAAAAAGCTATGAAAGTGGCTCTATGAAAACCTTTTTTTACACGGGTAAGATCTTTTGCACCATAATTCTGACCGGAAAATGTTGTAACTGCAGCTCCTAAAGAACCATAAGGCTGCTGAATCAATGATTCAATTCTATGTACGATTGTAAAAGAAGCCATTATTGTTTCTCCAAAGGAATTTACAACTCCCTGCAATGCCATTACAGAAATAGAAATTAAAGTTCCTTGAAATGCTAAAGGCACACCAAGTTTGAATGAAGAAATAATGATTATTCTGTTAGGATGCAATTCTTTTCTGGACAGATGGAAATATTCATTTTTGTAATATGCATATATCAGACATAAAATTCCACTTACTGCCTGAGCTATGATAGTTGCAAAACCTACTCCAAAAACTCCCCAATGGCATGCAAGTACAAAAACAAAATCAAGAACAAGGTTTATGATGCTTGATATTATCAGAAAATAAAGCGGAGTCCTTGAATCACCTAAAGCTCTCAAAATTGAAGCTATACCATTATAAAGTGCAGTAAAAATAATTCCCAAAGTTGTAATCCTAAGGTAAGTAACACTTTCTGCTAATATGACATCTGGACACTGAAGTATGCGTAAAAAAAGTTTTGCAAAAATATACCCAATCAGTGTAACAACAACAGAAACTACTCCTAATACATAAAAAGAATTGGAAACAGTTGTTCTGACCATCTTATCATTTTTTGCACCAAAGTATTGTGCAACAATAATTCCTATACCAACAGCCAGACCTGATGAAAGAGAAAAGAAGAAAAAATTAAGAGGGCCGCATGTTCCTACCGCAGCAAGAGCATTTGCCCCAACGAAGTTTCCCACAATAAGTGAATCAACCATATTATAAAGCTGTTGAAAAACATTTCCTATCAATAGTGGAAAAGTAAAGGCCAGCAGATGCTTTGTAGGAGAACCTACACTCATATCAATAACTTTTGATTTCACAGAGAACCTCCTCTCTATTTATTCCAACATTTATACTACTTATAAAAAAATTTTCAAGTAGACTATTTTTAGTTTTATGGGTATTTATCAGGTTTTTAGGATTTTAGAAAAGAAAAATTCGTTATAAATATTCAAGGGGGGACAGACCCCATTTTGCATTTCGTTTTGTATTTAAACAAAATGGGGTCTGTCCCCTTCGTTTTAATTGATAGATACTGTTAAAAATGCTATTATCTTCAAATACATTTCATTTTTAGGGGAGGACCAATATGGTTCCAGTTTTAATTAAAGATTTACTAACTTCTTCTCCAGACGGTCGCCAGGTTAAAGTTTGTGGCTGGATTCGTTCTGTTCGTGACTCAAAAGGTCTTGTTTTTATTCAGGTAAATGATGGAAGCTGTTTTGCAAACATTCAGCTTACTTTTGATCGTAATAATCCTTCAAAAAATGCAAATGTAGAAAATATTGAAGAAACTCTCAAGCTTTTAAATACAGGAGCTTCTGTAAGAGCAACAGGAAGTTTAATTGAATCTCCAGCTTCAGGACAGGCTGTTGAAGTTACTCTGGAAACAATTGAATGCCTTGGACAGTGTAATCCTGATGAATATCCATTACAGAAAAACAAAATGTCTATGGAATATCTTCGCGAAAATGCTCATCTTCGTGCAAGAACAAACACTTTTGGTGCTGTTTATAGAGTTCGTAACCAAATGGCATTTGCTGTTCATTCTTTCTTCCAGGAAAGAGGATTCCAGTATATCAACGCTCCAGAAATCACCTGTTCAGACTGTGAAGGGGCGGGCGAAATGTTCCAGGTAACAACTTTGAGCATGGAAAAAATTGCTGAAATGGGTGTAAAAGCTGGTGCTGGTGGCATGAAAATTGAAGATGCCCACAAGATTGTAGACTACAGCAAAGATTTCTTTGGGAAAAAGGCTTCTTTAACAGTTTCAGGTCAGCTTGAAGCAGAAACAATGGCTACAGCTTTAAGCCGCGTATACACATTTGGACCAACTTTCCGTGCAGAAAACTCAAATACACCACGTCATTTGGCAGAATTCTGGATGATTGAACCAGAAATGGCATTCTTTGATTTGGATGATGATATGGATATTCAGGAAGATTTTGTAAAATATCTTCTTAACTGGGCACTTACAAAATGTCGTTCTGATTTGGAATTCTTTGACAAGCGCATTCAGCCAGGATTAATTGAAAGTCTGGAAAAAGTTGCAAATGCTAAATTTGTTCGTATTTCCTATACAGATGCAATTGCAAAACTTGAAGAAGCAGCTGCAAATGGTGCTAAGTTTGAATTTAAACCTTATTGGGGTTGTGATATTGCTACAGAACATGAACGTTATCTGACAGAAAAGATTTTTGGATGCCCTGTAATGGTTTTCAATTACCCTAAAGAAATCAAATCTTTCTATATGAAACAAAATGACGATGGAAAGACAGTAAAGGCCGTTGATGTTTTAGTTCCTGGAATCGGTGAATTAATTGGTGGTTCTGAACGTGAAGAATCATACGAAAAACTTGTTGCAGAAATTGAACGCCGTGGAATGGATAAATCAATTTACAACTGGTATCTTGACCTCCGTAAGTTTGGTACAGTTCCTCATTCAGGATTTGGTCTTGGTTTTGAACGTTTAATCCGTTATGTAACTGGTATGGAAAATATTCGTGATGTAATTCCTTATCCACGTGCTCCTAAACTAGCAGATTTCTAATCCAACTATTCAATTCATGATATAATTAAGAACGGAAATATTATTGTTTCCGTTCTTAATTTTTTAATTCTATGCAGACTAAAAAAAATAAAAAACAATATACATTTTCTGAGGTCATGACACGGTTTGGTCAGTTTTTATATCTGACAATACATTCTTTTAATCAGAATAACATGTGGGAAAGTGCATCCTCATGCTCATTCGGATTCATCTTCTCTTTTGTTCCGATTATTATGATTATTTCTACAGTCTTGATTGGAATTCTTAAAGTTTCTCCGGGTGTTTTAGATTATGTATATCAGTTTGCAGAGAGTATAAGTGATATTATTAACATAAAACCGTTTATCAGTAATTTGATAACAAATAAAAACCTTCGTCTGGCAGATATATTTCTTGGAATCTGGGTAATCTGGATGGCAAGAAAACTTTTTAACTCCATAGTTCAGGCTGTAAACAGAATTTTCCGTAAAATTTCAAAAAGAAAAGGCTGGTTAAATCAAATAATAACATTTATAAGTGAACTTGTATTAGTTCTGTTATTTGTAGTTATAATCCTGGCAGCATTTGTATTCAGCAAACTCAGGTCATTGCCTATTTTTGAGTACATTAAAAATTCCGCACCAGTTTTAATATCAGCTGGATCAAATATGATTTTTAACGGAATCGTATACTTTCTTTTATTTATTTCTGCAACTTTAACTTACAAATATGTTTCTGGAACAAATCCAAAATTCAGCAAATGTTTCTTTTATGCAGCTTTAAATACAGCAGCTTTTTTTGTACTTTCTATTTTTCTTAACAGGTTCTTTGATACAAGCAAATACAATGTCATTTACGGAACAATCAGTACATTAATTATTTTAATGGCTAAAGTTTATTTTTTCTTTGTAATATTTTTGTTCTGTGCACAGATGATTTATGTTTCTCAGTTTTTTGAAATACTTTTAAGATCAGAACTTTATCTTCGTCCTGAAACAGCCATAAAAGATGTAAAAGGTTCAACAAATAAATTAAAAAGCTTTTTATTCAGCAATCCTTCAATTCTGCAAAATAAACAGAATACGGTTAAATTTTCTCTTGGAAATAAAATCTATAAGAAAGGAGATAAATCAGACTCCGTATATTTTATTATATCTGGAATAGTATCAGAAACCTCAGAAACTCAGGATCATTCATACCAAAAAGGAAATTTTTTTGGTGATGTACAGTGCATTTTGAATCAAGACCGCCAGTCAGATGCGGTAGCAATGAATGACTGTGAACTCCTTGTTTTTTCTGTAGAAGATTTTACAACTTTACTCCATGAAAACCCTAAAGCTTCAGCTAAGGCATTATCAAAAGTTTCAGATTATACGGCAAAAATTTACGAAGAAAAACTTCAAGAACAGGAAGAAGAATCTATTTTCCATATTTTTCGCAATCAGCAGTAAATACCCATAAAACTTATTCACTCTGAAAATTATAAATTGATTTTAAACATCTTTCCCCTCCAGTCATTTTTCGCTATAATCTTTTTATGTCACGTGAAAAAATTGTCGTATTAGATTTTGGAAGCCAATATGCGCATTTAATTGCTAAACGCTTCCGTATGTTAGGTTATTATTCAGAAATTGCCCTTCCTTCTACAGATTTATCAGCATTTGAAAACTGTAAAGGTATTGTTTTCTCCGGAGGTCCAAGTTCAGTTTATGATGAAAAGGTTCCGGAATTTAATAGTGAAATCTTAAACCTTGATATTCCTATTTTGGGTCTTTGTTATGGACATTACATCGTTCAGCTTGGATATAACGGAAAAGTAGGTAAAGGGGATGTTGGGGAATTTGGATTTTCAACTCTTAATCTTAATCCTTCTGTAAAATCTCCTCTTTTTGAAGACATAGAACCTGTACAGCAAGTTTGGATGAGTCATCAAGACAGTGTTTTTGAACTTGGAGAAGGTTTTGAACTTGTAGGCTCTACAAAAGACTGTCCTTATGCTGCTACTCAGAATCTTGCTAAAAAACGATTCAGTTTACAGTTTCACTGTGAAGTAAAGGATACTCCTTGCGGAAATAAAATTTTTGAAAATTTTGCCAAATACTGCGGAATGGAACAGAACTGGGATCAGGATACAGTTCTAAATGTTATTCTTGAAAACATAAAAAAAGAAGCAGACGGAAAAAACGTTCTCCTTTTCCTATCTGGTGGCGTAGATTCAACAATTACATTTGCACTTCTAAATAAAGCCCTGGGACAGGAAAGAGTTCTTGGACTTCACATTGATAACGGTTTTATGAGAAAAAATGAATCTGCAAATGTTGCTGAAGCATATCGTAAATTCGGTTTCAATAATTTTATAGTTGAAGATGCCTCAGAAAGCTTCTTAAAAGCAATATCAGGTTTAACTGACCCTCAGAAGAAAAGAATGGCTGTTGGAGAAAACTTTATTACAGTTCGTAATGAAGTTGTAGAAAAACAGCATCTTGATGAATCAAACTGGCTTCTGGCACAGGGAACTTTGTATCCAGATATTATTGAATCTGGCGGAACAAAAAATTCACACACAATCAAAACTCATCACAATCGTGTTCAGGGAATTCAGGACTTAATTGCAAAAGGACTAATTATTGAACCAATCCGTGATTTATATAAAGATGAAGTTCGTGCAATCGGAAAAAAACTTGGACTTTCAGATGAATTAGTTATGAGACACCCTTTCCCCGGTCCAGGTCTTTCTATCAATGTACTATGCTCTGATGGAAAAGTAAGCCAGAAAGATATTGATGAACTTAAAAAAGCACAGGAAGAATTAAACAACGTAACACTTGATATGTTCTGTGAAAATTGTACAGCAAGTCTTAAACGTTCTGTTCTTCCAGTCCGTTCTGTTGGCGTACAGGGAGATTTCCGAACTTATAGATTCCCGGCAGTTCTTACTTTTGCAGATGAAGGAAACGGATTCTTCCATTTTCCAGGTAAACGTGAAAAAATTGAAGAATGTTCTTCTACAATCACAAATACTGCAAAATTTTTAAATAGAACCTGTATTAAGCTTTATCAGAATCCAGCTGTAAATGTTGAAGACATGAAAATTCAGGAAGGATATTGTGAAAAAAGTCGTCTTGATCAGCTTCGTGAAGTAGATAATATTGTTCTTACAGAATTACACAAAGCAGGCTGGTATGATAAAATCTTCCAGCATTTAACAATCGATCTTCCTTTTGCATCTGCTAAAGACAGAGCAAGCTTTGTTTTGCGTCCTGTTATTTCTGAAGATGTTATGACAGCTAGATTTGCAATGCTTCCTAAAGATTTGATGGAAACTATTGTTCACCAGATAGCTGCATTACCATTTGTTGATGCCCTCTATTTTGATGCAACAAACAAACCTCCAGCAACATTCGGTTGGGAATAATAAAAAAATTAAAGGATTTTCAAAGGCACTTAGGAATACTTTAAGTGCCTTTTTCTTGAACTTAGGAGACTTATGGAAAAAACAGTTTATATAATCGGTCATAAAAATCCTGATACCGATTCCGTTGTAGCTGCAGTTGGATATGCCCGTTTAAAAAACTTAATGGGAATGCAAAATTATGTTGCAGCCCGCGCAGGACATTTAAATCCTCAGACAGCATACATTTTTCAAAAATTCAACATTCCCCGTCCAGTTTACATTCCGGATTTAATTCCAAAAGTTGAATATTATATGCCCGAAGGTAATCAGACAGTTGATGAAACAGTATCTGTTTGGGAATCTATTGCAAAAATGGAAAAAACATCCACAAGAGTACTTCCTGTTGTAGATTCAGAGGGCAGATACAAATCTCTTTTACACTATTCAGGCTTTGCAAATGGTGTTTTAAGATACATGAATCCGGAAAAACATTCTTCCATTTCCACAAGCATAAGTCTTATTCAAAAAACCTTAAATGCACAGCCAATCTGTCTTGCAGAAGATGCTGATAAACCTTTTAAAGCACATATGCTTGTTGCTTCATCTTCTCTGGATAAATTTAAAACCACTTTAAAAAGTCATTCAAGCGAAGATGTAGTTGTAATTGCATCAGATAGAGAAGAAATTCATAACCTTTGTATAGAATCTAAAGTAAAAGTGCTGATAGTGACTTCAGATTTTGTAATGAAAAAAGAAGTCCGCGAAAAGGCCGAAAAAAATGGAGTTTCTGTTTTAATAAGCCCATATTCAACAGCACCTGCAGCCATGCTGATTGCATACTCTATGCCAGTTTCTGTTATGGGTGATAAGGAAATTCAACCTGTCCGCCGTAATGATTCTGTTACAAAAATTTTTGATTTACTAAAAAATGCCCAGTGTAAATATCTTCCTGTTGTTGATGAAGAAAACAAGGTTATAGGAATAATTTCAGAACATGACTTATTAAAAGAACCAAATATTGAAGTAATCTTAGTTGACCACAATGAAGTTTCTCAAGCTGTTGATGGACTGGAACATTTTAAAATTCAGGAAATTATAGATCATCATAGAATTGGAAGCATTAATACAAAATATCCAATTACGTTCATTAACAAACCTGTGGGTTCAACAGCAACACTGGTAGCTGGATTATACAAGGAATATAAGATTCCTATTCCAAAAGATATAGCAAGTCTTTTATTATGCGGTATTTTAAGTGATACTTTGATTTTACAGTCTGCAACCGTAACTTCAATAGATATTGAAACAGCAGAATATCTTTCTTCAATTACAAATCTTGATATTAAAGAGCTTGGAAATGAAATTATTCTTGCAGGAAGCAGAATTTCAGGCCGCTCTTCCAGTGAATTAATTCATCAGGATATGAAAGAATACAAAGAAGGAAAAGCAGTTTACACTGTAAGTCAGATTGAAGTTGGAGACACAAAAGAAGTTCTGGATAGAAAATTAGAAATTCTTGCAGAGCTTGAAATAGAACGCCGGTCAAGAAAAGGATTATTTTCATGCCTGCTTGTTACAGACATCACAACACTTTCAAGCATTCTATTTATAGAAAATGAACCAAATTTCACAAGCTACATAACTTTTCCTAAGCAGGAAGAAAATGTTTACTACCTTCAAGGTGTAGTTTCCAGAAAAAAACAATTAGTTCCTATGATTACAGAAGCTGTATTAAACTTCCAGAAATAAAAAAACTCGGATTGAAATACAATGTAAAAGATTTCAATCCGAGCCTTCATTTTTTCAAGAAATATTAGAACTTATAAATAAAGTTGATTTACACCATCACCTGAAGAACAGCCAAAGAATGCTCCTTCATACCCAACAACTTTCTTGTATTCAGTTCCTACATTTTTGATAAAATCATCAACATTGTCTTTGTGAACTAAAGCAATAGCACAACCACCAAAACCAGCACCTGTCATACGGGCACCAATACAACCAGGCTGCTTAGAAGCTTGTTCTACCAATGTATCAAGTTCAATACCTGTAACTTCGTAATCATCACGTAAAGAATTATGTGAACCGTATAAAAGTTGACCTAATTCAATCAAATTATTAGCTTTAAGTGCATCTACAGCTTTTAATACACGATCCATTTCTGTTACACAGTGACGAACACGACGGTAAATAACATCATCAGTAATACATGAACCTACCTTGTTAAATTCTTCTACGGAAAGAGAACAAAGATCTGGAATGTTAACTCCATTTTTCTGAAGAATAGCAAGGCCTTCTTCGCATTGAGCACGTCGTTCATTATATTTAGAATCAGCAAGTTTTCTCTGTTTTTTTGTATTCATTACAACAAAACGATAGTCACCAAGATTTAAAGGAACATATTCATGTTCAACTTTAGCACAATCAAGAACTTCTGCAGTATCTTTTTTACCAGTAGCAATTATGTACTGATCCATAATTCCACAATTTACGTTCATAAATTCATGTTCAGACTGCTGTCCCATAAGAGCAATATCTTTTCTAGAAAGATTAAAACCAAAAGTTTCACTTACAGCCCACGCAAAACCACATTCCAATGCAGAGGAAGAAGAAATTCCACCAGCAGAAGGTACATTACTTGCAATAAGACAATCAAAACCACAAGGAAATGAAAGGCCTTGTTTTTTCATGCAGGAAAGAATTCCATTCAAGAAATTTGCATAATCATTTTCCTTTGCAAATTTAAATTCGGTATCAGTATCAAATTCATAAGTACCAGGAAAAAATAAATCATTGTAAACTATCTTAGAATCATCACGTTTACGAATAGCAACATAAAGATACTTGTCAATTGCAGCTGGAAAAACTTTTCCCCCATTGTAATCAATATGTTCACCAATAATATTAATACGTGCTGGAGATGCAAATAAATTTACTTCTTTATCATTCTTTCCATACACACCAAAAAATTCTTCCTGCAAAGCAGCAGGTGTAATATCATATTTTTCTTTCATAAACTTTATTTAACGTATAAAAAAAAATATAGTCAAGTGTGCAACCGGTTGAATTCACATAATTCGTCAAAGAG
>JALEPQ010000043.1 GCA_022768685.1 Spirochaetia bacterium | reverse complement strand
TGGAAAAAATGATAGGAGAACACAAAGATAATCAGCCCGCAATAATAAAGTTCCCTGACATAATTCGTAATTTTTCAAAATAAAAGGGGGCAAATAAACGGGGGGCTGTCCCCCAAAAAAATAAAATAGGGTCTGTCCCCCAAGTTTTTTACAAGTTTTTTTAATTTTTTTTTTGAATTTTTGTCATTTTCGTTCAGTCTCGGCTATATTAACTATAGGGAAATAATATGGCACGAAAACCAAGAGTTTATAGCGAAAGCGGCATATATCATGTCATTTTGCGGGGAAATAATAAGCAAAATTTATTTCATGACGACAATGACAGAGTGTTTTTCTTAAAACGCCTCAACAAGTATTCTCATCAATTAAAAATCCATGTTTATGCATACTGTCTTATGACAAATCATGTTCACATTTTATTAGGTCAGGCTGGTGAAAATTTAAGCCTATTAATTCAGAAACTGGCAAACAGTTATGTTTATTATTTCAATCACAAATATGACAGATGCGGACATCTTTTTCAGGGACGATTTAAAAGTGAAGCTATTACTGATGATGATTATTTTAAAACTGTTTATCGATACATCATGCATAACAGCGAAAAAGCAGGCTTGGAAGATTATAAAAAATACAAATGGAATAGTTATCAGGTTTTAAAACAAAATCGTTCCAAGTATATTTTCATTGAAACTAGATATGTAATCAACCTATTCGAAAACAAAGAGTTACTCTTAAAATTTCTTTCAGAAAAATCTGATCAGACGTGCATGGAATATGAAGATAAATTTGTTTTTACAGATGATAAAGCTTTCACATTTATCAAGAAAATATTTGGCATAAGTTCACCGTATAAACTGGAACGTCTTGATATAGATGAACAAATCGCAAAATGTAAAATTTTAAGAGAAAATGGTCTTTCCATAAGTCAAATAACCAGAATTACTGGAATCAGCCGAAAAATCATCAAGATGGCCTAATGATATAGAAAATTCCATAAAGCGCAAAAAAAATTCGGAAATTTTTTGTACGGGAAGATTTATTTTCTTAAGTGGGGTCTGTCCCCCTCTGTCCCCTTATTTTATACTCCCTCAATTTTCAAATTACTAATGACTTCCACTCGTTTTTATACTATATTAATTATATGAAAACAATTTACAACGAAGAAGAGGAAGCTAAAAAAGCTCCTGAAATGCCTGATCCATTACAGGAAAAATTTTTAAAGACTCGTCAGATTATTCTTTCTGGCGAAATAAACAAGGAATTGGCAGACAAAATAGTACGCCAGCTTTTAATTTTAGAAGCAGATGATGACAAAAAAACTATCTATATGTATATAGATTCTCCTGGAGGAGATGTTGACGCAGGTTTTGCAATTTTTGACATGATTCGTTTCATCAATGCTCCAGTTGTTTTAGTTGGAATGGGGCTTATTGCCAGTGCTGCAACTTTGGTTCTGTTGGCAGTCCCTAAAGAAAATCGAGTAGGTTTACCTAACAGTCGCTATCTTATTCATCAGCCTATGTCTGGAATGAGAGGTGTTGCTACAGATATTGAAATTCATGCAAAAGAAATGGAAAAAACACGAGCCATTTTGAATAAATTAATTGCAGATGAAACTGGCACACCTCTTGATCAGGTTACAAAAGATACCGACCGAGATTACTGGCTTGATGCAGAAGAAGCTGTCAAATATGGGCTGATTAGTAAAACTGTAGCTAAACGCGCTGATTTACCTAAATAATTATGAACTTCAATTTAACAGATGAACTATCAGACAGCATTATCTCAGCAATGGACAATCAAACTTCAACTTTTCTTGTTGATGCTGCCAAAGAAACACTCATAGAACAAAACAATTCTGTTAAATCTGATGATAATTTTTATTATAATTTACCTGAATGGAGTCCATCTGATGGGTTTTCAATGCGGGAGTCATTCGTAAACTGTTTACATGCACCCATGGCTCATGATGAACTTCAGTCAGTATTACATTCTGGAAGGGGGGTATTTAAGAATTTTAAAATTGTTTTAAGAAAGTATCCTGAAGTGGAAAAACGCTGGCACATTTTTAAAAACAAAGTAATGCTGGAACGTATTCACCAATGGTACAACAATTTGCGTGAGGTATGGGGACTTGAACGTCTAGATCAGCTTTCAGAAGCGGAAGCTTCCCTTGTCTATGACGATTTTTCTTTTTGCGAGTATGAATCGGATAAAAATCAGGAAGAAGTTCTTTTTAATACCAGCGCCTTTTTACAAGATGAAAATCAAAATCTTCCATCAGAAATCAAATGTGCAATCTATGAACTATGGAGCAGACAGTTTAAAGAAGCTGATAAAACTCCTCAGATTGGATTTGTTTGTCACAGTTATTCAGAAGATTTTGCCGGATGCATTACCGCATCACAACTTTTTAACACTCAGAAAAAGATTATGGTTATTACCAGTCTTTATGTCCCTCAGCAGTTTCGTGGATTAGGAATAGGCACTGAACTTATTTCCCAGTGTATTTCAGAAATTCAGGAAAAGGGAAACAAATGGATTATTTTGCCTGCCATTCTGGCTCCGGAATTTCTACAGCCTTTATTAACAAGATTCGGCTTTGAAAAAACTAGTTCCGGCTACATAGCAGAAATCCAATAATTTTTTTTATTTTTTTAGGAGATTTTCAAAATGTACAATCGTGAATTTGAGGTAAATGAAAAACAGGCAGCAGATTTTTTGGAATCTGCAGTTTCTAAAGTAAAAACAACAGAAGATATTGATACTCTTTCAGATTTAGTCAAACTTTTCAAAAAAAATGTTCCTCTTACTTTAAGAAAATACGTAATTGCCTATATGCTTAAGGAATCATTAAAACGTTTCCACTCTTTTGAAAAAGGAAATAATCGTAATAACAGATCTGAACGTAATCAGAAAACAAAGACAGAAAATAAGCAGAATAATCGCACAGAAAAACCTGTAGAAACTTCAGCAGCAGCTGAGCAGACTGAAGAACATCAGCGACATCCACGTGTAGAAATTCCAGAAGCTGAAGCAACTTCTATATTTATCAGCATTGGAAAAAACCGCCGCGTTTATCCACGTGATTTAGTTGGTCTTTTAATCGGTGTTGCAAACTTGGATCGTGAACGCATAGGTGATATTAAAGTTTTGGCTAACTATTCTTTTGTTCAGCTTTACTCAGCAGACGCTCCTGCTGCAATTGAAAAATTAAATGGTTATGATTACCGGGGAAGAAAGCTTGCTGTAAGTTATTCACGCCAAAAAACAGATGAAGATGTATATTCTTCTGAAACAGCAGGATATACATCTGAAGCACAGGATGCTGAAATGGCAGCAGAAGATGCTGCAGCTTACGCCGCTGCAGAAAAAGCCGCAGCAGATAAAACTCCTTTTGGTGTATAATTCATAAAAAATAAATTCTGTATAAAGCCAGTTCCAAAGTTGATTTTGGACTGGCTTTTTTTTTGCAAAAAAACAGAGGGGACAGACCCCTGCAATTTTGAAACCATTGAACTATTGGGGACAGACCCCTGCAAAAAACCATTGGGGTCTGTCCCCTCTGTAAAAAAAATCCTATAATACTCCCATGAAAATCACAGTCTTAAATACAGGTGTTTTTTCAGTAAACACTATCATAGTTCAGATTTCAGATAAATGTTGTTTTGTTGTGGATCCTGCCGGTTGTCCACTCTCCCATGATGAAACCAGAATCGTTGATTTTATAAAATCCAACCAGCTTGAATGTGTTGCTATAGTCCTTACACACAGTCATTTTGACCACATAACAGGAATACTTCCTTTAAAAAATGCTTTTCCCACTGCAAAAGTTGCCATTCATACAAATGAGGCTTCAGAACTGCAAAATCCACCGGGACCTATGAATCTATCTGTAATAAGTTATTTTGGTTGCATTGAATTATTGTCTGAAGTTGCAAAACAACCAGAAGCAGATATTCTTCTTAATACAGGAGATAATCTGGGGAAAATAATTTCCTCCGAAAAAGACTTAAAAATACATGATGAACTGAAAAAATGGGAAATTATACTTACACGGGGACACACCCCGGGGTCAATCTGCCTCTACAACAGAACTGATGAAATACTTATTTCTGGAGACACTTTATTTGATTACGGAAGTTATGGTCGAACAGATATGTACGGAGGAAATCAATCAGATATTCTTCAAAGCCTTGCCCTTTTAAAAAAAATTATCAAACCTGGAACGGTTGTTTACCCTGGACATGACAGTTTTGGCTTTAAATTTTAACAAAATGGAGAAAAGATTTTAGCAGTAAACTTTTCATCCCGGGAATCCAGTATTTCTATAAATGCAGTATCTATATTCCGGCCTTGTATTGTCAGAATCGCAAAACTTGGATAATGCTGATATCCTCTTGGGAAAGTTATGCTGCCTGGATTTATAAACCTGTAATCGCCTATAGTCTGATTTGAAGGTACATGCGTATGACCATACAAAATAATTTTTGCATCAGAAAGCTGTGCTTCAAATCCAAGATTTTCAAAACCAAAAACAACCCCTTCTCTATGCCCATGTGAAATATAAATGTTTTTACCGCATGCATTAAGTATTTGATTTTTTGGAGCTTTTAATAAAAAATCTGGTGTAATATAACAGGATGAAGAATCATTATTCCCCTGTACAAAAGCAACAACTGCTGGGAAAATTTCCTTAAATTCAGGATTTTCATCAGCCATATACAGAAGCTGAATAAGATCTCTGAATCCATCTCCACAAAAAATTAAAGCATCACAATCTTTTCCATATCTTGATATCAATTTTTCATAAAGTTTTATATTACCATGTGAATCTGAAATACAAAGAATCCGTGCACTTTCCTTTTTTGAAAGAGCTTCTATATCATCTTTGCTTCCTATTAAATCATGTTCAGTTTGTTCTATTTTAATCATTAGCTTCTATTCTATAATAAAGTGATTTTTAAATTGTATTCCAGTTTCAGGATCAATATACGCATGAAGAGAATAACCTGGCAACATTATCTGAGCATATTCTTTTAATGTAAGTTTATCTTTCAAAGGAAGTGAACTTTCACAAGCCAGTACAAAATCAAGAGTTTTTTCAATAATGTCACTATAATCCAGTTCTACACCTTCTTCTTCCATAAGATTTCCTGCAATATCTGAAACCTGGGTTTTATCTATCACTAAATCACAGGTCCCCTGCATTCCTGAAATATCATCCTGAGGAAAAAGCGAAACTACAGTATAAGGAACTTCCTGTTTCCAGAAGTCTATATTTTTTCCAAGAGCTCTGTTTGTATAATCTGGAGCGCCCAGTAAAATTACGCCTTCCACATCCTTTTCAGAATCTGTAAGTTCTGCATAAAAAGCAGTATCAAATCTTCTTGATTTTATAAAACTGTCCGGAAAGATATAAGAACATAATAGTCCTCCATTATCTGACTCACCATATTTATTTTCTAATTTTGCAATTGTATCCTGAACATATTCTCTCTCATTAAAACCGTAACCAAACAAAACAATCAATCTTTTAGGAGAAAAATGCCAGAATTGAGGTTCTGAAATAAGATTATCACAAGAAGAATCTCTTAATTCAATTTTTATACAATCTGATGCCACTTCTTCAGTTTTTTTATGTGAACATGAAATAATCATAAAAGAAAATACAAAAAGTAAGGCAAATTTGTGAATAATTTTCATGGCTCCATTCTACAACATTTGATTTTTCTTGAAAAGGAACCCTCTTTTTTGGTATGCTATTGTATGACTTTTATAACTCCCGTTCTGCAGTTAATTGGCAGCTTAGGCTTCCTTCTGTATGGTATGAAGCTTATGAGCGACGGTATTCAGAAAAGTGCCGGAGAAAAGCTGCAAAGAACTTTAAGTGTTGTTACTGGCAATCGTTTTGTAGGGATCCTGACTGGTCTCCTAATCACAATGATAATTCAGTCTTCAGGTGCAACAACTGTAATGGTTGTAACTTTTGTAAATGCCGGTCTTCTTTCATTATCACAATCTGTTGGTGTAATTTTTGGTGCAAACATCGGTACCACAATTACAGCATGGATTGTCTCTATTTTCGGATTCAACTTTAAAATTTCAGCATTTGCAATTCCTGTTGTAGGTGCAGGTTATTTTATCTCCCTGCTTAAGAAAAAGAATTATCACAACATCGGGGAAGCCCTCATGGGATTTGGTATGCTATTCCTGGGCTTAAGTGGACTTTCTGATGTTTTCACTCCCGAACAGTTAGGCTGGCTATTTAATATTGAAGGTCATGGAGTTGGTGCAATTCTTCTCGGATTCCTTATTGGAATTTTGATTACTGCACTACTTCATTCTTCATCTGCCTTTTCTGCCATTGTAATTACAATGGCTTATAATGGACTGATTACATGGGAACTTGCAGCAGCAATGACTTTAGGAAGTAATATCGGTTCTACAATTGATGCCATTCTTGCAGCAATCGGTACAAGTGCTGATGCAAAACGTTCCGCAGTAATTCACGTTTTGTTCAATGTATTCGGAACAGTTCTTGCATTGATTTTCTTCAAGCCATTCTTAAAACTTGTAGTAATGCTTACTCCAGGTCATGAATCTTCAAACATTGCCATAAGAATTTCAATGCTTCATACAGTATTTAAAACACTTTCTACCATTGTTTTATTGCCTTTCTCTAAACAGCTTTGTACACTTTCCAGACTTATTATTAAAGATGATGAAACAAAAACTGAAAATAACAGTTATAAACTCGATTTTCAGGAATCTATTGGAAAGGAAAGTTATGCAACTTACATCATTCGTGCTGAAAAAGAAATTGCTGATATGAGTATGAAAGTTTCCCGGCTTTTTGAAAAAATTCAGATTGGAATTACAGAACGTAATGATAACTTTATTAAAAATTATCTGGAAATTGCAGAACAGGAAGAAGATTATCTTGATCAGATGCATGAACAATTAACTCACTATCTTATAAAAAGTGAATCTTTACAGGTCACTGAAAAGCAGATTAATCATATTTCCAATATGATTCAGATAGTTGATGAACTTGAAAATATGTCAGACAACTGTATGAGTGCAATAATGCTTATCAGCCGCTCTATTGAAAAGAAAATGAAATATCACGATGCCGATATGGATCGTTTATTACCATATATTGAACTTACAAGACAATTTATTCAGTTTGTAAATAAAAATATAAATACAAGTCTTTCTGATGAAAAACTTCGTCTTGCAACAGAAATTGAAAATGGCATTGATGCTTTCAAAAAGGACTTGAAAAAAGTTGCAAGAAAGCGTCTTGAAAATGGAGCTGATGTTAAAGCAGAACTTTTATACATAGATGTTGTCCGTCAGATTGAAAAAATTGGCGATAACTGCTTCAACATTTCAGAAACATTAACAACAAATTAGTCTAAAAGCAAAATTTAAATATAGGAGCGTTTTTTATGGGCGGCGTATTTGGAGTAGCATCTAAGGAAGATTGTACTCTTGATCTGTTTTTTGGAGTTGATTATCACTCACATTTAGGAACAAGTCGTGGTGGACTTGCAGTTTATAGCAATGAAGGACGATTTGAGCATTCAATTCATAACATCAAAAATTCTCCTTTCCGTACAAAGTTTGAAAATGATCTTGATGAACTTAGGGGAAAAATTGGTATTGGATGTATAAGTGATTACGAACCACAACCTTTACTTGTAAATTCTCATTTGGGAAGTTTTGCCATAACTACAGTTGGTATTGTTACAAACAAAGATGAATTAATCAAAGAAGTTCGTGAAAACAGTGGAACTCACTTCCTTGAAATGTCAGGTGGAGAAATTAATCAGACAGAACTTATTGTTACTTTAATTGACCAGAAAGATACTATTTTTGAAGGAATAAAATATGTTCAGGAAAAAATTCAGGGTTCCATGACAATGTTGATTATGACAAAAGATGGAATTTATGGTGCCCGGGATAAACTTGGACGTACCCCACTGCAGATTGGTCATAAAGATGGAGCATACTGTATTTCCTTTGAAAATTTTGCCTATGTAAATCTTGGTTATAAAGACTGCCATGAATTAGGTCCAGCAGAAATTGTTTACATGAATGCAGATGGTTATGAGATTCTTCAGCAGCCTGGAAAAAAGATGAAAATCTGTACTTTCCTCTGGATTTATTATGGATATCCAACTGCAAGTTACGAAGGTGTAAACGTTGAAACAATGCGATATAACTGCGGTAAGTATCTTGCAATGCGTGATAAAGATTCTGTACACCCAGACTGTGTAGCCGGGGTCCCTGATTCTGGAACGGCACATGCTGTAGGATATGCAAATGAATCAGGAATTCCTTTTACAAGACCATTCATCAAATATACACCAACTTGGCCACGCTCCTTTATGCCTACAAATCAGGAACAGAGAAATTTAATTGCTCACATGAAACTTATTCCTGTGCAACCATTAATCAAAGGAAAGAAGATTCTACTAATTGATGACTCTATTGTTCGCGGAACTCAACTTAGAGAAACAACAGATTTCCTTTACGAATCAGGAGCCGAGGAAGTTCATATAAGACCAGCATGTCCTCCTTTAGTTTTTGGATGTAAATACCTGAATTTCAGCCGTTCAAAATCTGAAATGGATTTAATCACTAGAAGAATAATTGAACAGTTTGAAGGAAAAGATGTTTCCATGGAAACATTACAGGAATACTGTGATCCAGACAATCCAAAATATGAAAAAATGGTAGAGCAGATTAGAAAACAACTGCACTTTACAACTTTAAGATTCCATCGTCTGGATGATATGCTAGCCAGCGTTGGAATAAATCCAGAAAACTGCTGTACATACTGCTGGAATGGTAAAGAATAAAATTCAAAATGATGATTGAGCCACGCTTCGTCAATAAACTTTGCCTCAATTGTTTTTAAATTCTTAATATTCACTATAAAATGGGCTGACCAGTAAGTATTGTCATGCTGAACTTGATTCAGCATCTACGCTATATACAGTGCATAGATTCCGAAACGAGTTCGGAATGACGCTACGCAACGAACTTTTTGGTCAGCCCCTTTTATTATCAATTTTTGTTGATTTTTATAAAGTTTCATAAT
>JALEPQ010000037.1 GCA_022768685.1 Spirochaetia bacterium | reverse complement strand
ACACTTTTGTCTCTCAAACGGTTGCAGTAAAATAAATATGCTGTATTACAGCTGACTAAAAATAAGAAAGTGTCACCAATTCGACACCAGTGACTTTTAAAACTGTCACCTTATTTGGGTGCATATCACTTTTTGTGGTATAGAAACTATTGAACTTCCGCTTCGCAGCAGCCACAAAAAGAGTGTTTTTGAACCACGCCCCGCTCCTTCGCACCAACATTACGGAAAAGCATTTATAATGCGTTTGCCCTGGCAGAATTCAGAAAGTTCAGTTCTGAATTATTTTGCATTCTTAAACCTGCTTAGTATCCTAAATCTAAAGAAATTGTAGTTGCTATCTGAATCTGTTTTAAAGGATCTGCTTTTTCGTAAAAATATTTTACACCGTTAGTCCAGTTTGCATACGGAAATATACCAGAAATGATATATGCCAGCTCAACCTGTCCTGCTACATCCAGAATATTATGATGCCAGGTAACTCCAATCTTATGATTCTTTGATTTTCCTAAACGTTTTATGCCACCTTCAAAAGCAATTAAATGAACCCAAGGAGGAGTATTATCTGAAGCATGTTGTCTTGTAATCTGATATTCAACATTAAATCCAAAATTAGGATCAAAACCATCCCAAAGACGATATATACCCACAGTACCCATCACATAATTATACCCGCTTGTATTTGTACACTGAGTAACATCATTCATACGAACAATCCCCTGTCCATAGCAGTCAAAACCGAATAAAGTACGTTTTATTTCTAGTCCTAAAAGCGGGTCTGCATAATACTTATGACCATCATAAAGTCTGCCAAAGAAGTTTACATTTGAGTGAAACAGAACTGTTTCATAAGAAATTGCATATTGAAAAGATCTGTAACCAATTGCACCAGAAGAAATGACATACAGTGGACACATAGGAATAAAAGACAGAGTACCTGTAGACCATGGATACCGAATCTGGCAGACAATAAAGGCACCGCTGTCACTCATAATATTCGTGTTATGGTAGGAACCTTTAGTATAATAATCATCATCATTAAAAAGGCGTGTATTACCCCAGCTGATTCCTTTTTTACCAGCTGAAATAAAAATGCTCTTCAAGAACAGATAATCAAAATAAAATGTTTCAAAAGTCAATGGAGTAGAAAGTGATTTTATATTTGAATAAATACTTGTATGAAACTGAAATACATTATTAGGACGGACATCTATATAAAAATAGTTTTCCATATTTAAATATCCGCTTGGATCAAAATCATTTTCTGTAATTACTCCTGCCAGGCCTAAATCAGCAGTAAGATGACCTTTTAGATTAATTGTATTAGAAATAGCCTGCACTACAGTCTGAGTTACAGTTTTCTTTTCTTCTACAACTACAGCTTCTTCTAAATCCTGTGCATCAGCAAAGAGTTCATCAAATTCATCATATTCTTCTTCAGAAGTTTCAGATAAACTGACATCTCCAGTGTCATCAACTACAGAAATATCAGTATCATTAACTGCTTCTTCTTCAGCAAATACAAAAGTACATAATGCCAATACAACTAAAAAAACAAATACTCTTTTCATTAACGCTGACTCATTGTTTCAAGGTATGGTTTTGTGTATACAGTATCACTAACCTTTTCAAAAACTACGTTAGTAATAGTAATCTGAGTTCTTTCATACTGCATCTTATCACCAATTTTCTTTCCCTTAAGATTGTCTGCAATAAGCATATTTACAGGAATCTGATAAGTTTTATCACCAGATACAACTTTCTGGTAAGAAGGAATAGCAGTAGTTCTAAGTTTCTGACCACTTAAACTGTAATCTTCCTTTTTGCGTACAAGACCGTCATTTTTAGTAACCCAGATTTTTAACATTGGATAATCAACATTGTTTACTTTTGCATCAAGAACAAAAAGAACACATTCCATTTTTCCAAGAGTAACTTCACTAGCCTCACGGATTTTGTAATCCCGACTATAATGCTGAGGTGCAAAGTCTGAGTTATTAGCATTAGTTCCCTGAAATTTATCTTTTGCAGAAGTAAATGTAAAACGACTGTCAGCAGGATCATAAAACCAGATGTTTCCATCAAACTGAAGATATCCCTTTCCCTTTTCCTTAGCAGGGCCAGTAATAAGAATAGTCCATTTTTCATTCTTATCACGACGATACATTACTGCTTCAGTAATACTCTTACCTTCGCCAGGTTTTTCCTGAACAACAGAATAATTTCCCTTAAAATCAGTATCATAAAAAGCAGTATTATCTTCAGCCCTTTTTAAAAGAGCAGCATAATCAACAGCAAAAGCACAAGAAAAAGAAACTAGTGCTAATAGCAAAGTAAATATTTTTTTCATAAAACCTCCTATAAAAAAAGTCAAGAAGATTGTTTCAACAATCGATTGACTTTTTACGCTGTTCCGTAATGTAATGAGGAACAGCAAATCAATAATAAGTTTGCAACGCAAACTTCAGGTAAGATAAAGCCGCGCTATTTTAGCGGTTTTATATTACATCTCCCATAAAAAAGTACAGAACATTACTTACTCCGTAGTTGCCAGAGCTTCACAAGGAGTAATTTCTACAGATTTCTTTATAGCAAACCACACAGCTACTAAAGTAGTTACAATTACAGTACAACTTATGAGCATAGTATAACCCATACTTATTACAGGCTTCAGTTTACCACCTACAAGGAAAATATCAAAGGCAGGTATAAAAGAAAGATTAAATAAACCTGAAACTTTACAAAGAATAAGAGCAAATAAGAATCCCATGATGCATCCAAGAATGACAATAAATGCAGTTTCCAGTAAAAGCATTATGCTTATATTCTGACGTTTCATACCAATTGCTTTGTAAATACCAATTTCATTAATACGCTTCATTACAATTACACGGTAAGTTGAAGAAACTCCGGCAACAATAATAATTACCAGCATAATAATTACAAAGGTAGATATTGCAGCCATAGCATCAATAAGAATCTGAACATCCTGAAGATTTGCACTTAATTTTATAAGGGCATAAGTTGGCATAGGAATTTTATAAAGTTGATCGTAAAAATCCTTTTTATCAGAAACCAGAGAATACATTTGAAATTTTTTTTCTAATTCTTTCTGATAAACTTTAGTAATCCTTTCGCCAGGTGACTTAGGAAGATTAATACAGATTCTGTTTACACAGTCAACAGGATATTTATAAACATCTTTAAGAAAATCTATATCAGTATACGATGTATACATTCCAAATAGAGACGAATCCTTAAAAATAGCCTTTACAACAACTTGACGGGTATCTATCTGCCCCCATGAATTTTTTATATAAAAAGTAATTTCGTCACCAACATGAGCTTGAAGCGTTTTTGCAATTGGTTCAGAAAGCATTATTATATTTTTATCTTCACAAATACAGTTTTCTATATTTCCCTCAGTATAATTAAAGGCAGTAAAAAGTTTTACTTCTTTATCAAAATGAACACCTTTTATTACCCTCTGTCTTACACCATTACCTTCAAAATAGAAACTTGCATTTTTTGCGTCCAGATCATATCTATCAGTTATTATAGTACCCTCAGGAAAAACATCTTCTAACTCTTTTATAAGATTTTCATAATTACGTAAAGTTAGTCCGGCATCACCACCAATAAACTGAAAATCCCCGCCATAATAAATCTTAGCCTTATATTCCAGAGACTTAATCATGCCATTTACAAGAAAAAGGCTGAAAATTGAAACTCCCACACCAAATACACAGACTAAAAAAAGAGAAACATACTGCTTACGCCTAAAATTCAGGGAACGCAAAGAAATTTTTAATTCATCTCTCATCATTTACCTCCCTGCATAGCTTTAACTGGAGTAATCTTTATTGCAGTAAACACAGGATAAATCCATCCTACAAATCCCAGAACAACTACAAGAATAAAAAGCTTAAAGATATTACCTTCTGTAATGTGGATATGCAAAGCTTCAGCACCAAAAAGCTGAATAAGAAATGCATTTGTAAAAGTAATCTTTAGTTTATTAATTATAAGAGAAGCTATAAAACCTGCAAAAGTTCCAATAACTCCACTTGATAAAGTCATCATAAAAGTTTCAAGCATACACTGAGCAGAAATGAATCTTTTTTTAGCACCTATAGCCCGCATAGTACCAATTTCTTTTGTGCGGTCTAAAACATTAACAATCAATGTGTTATTTACAATAATAAAACCGGCAAAAAGAATAATCATAATACCTGTATTTAAAATCAGACGCATCCAGTGAAGATATAAAGCTGTACTACCTGCTGCATGACGCCAGTCCGTTGCTTCTAAAGGCCATCCTGCTTTCTTAAAGTATCTGTTTAATTTTCTGATTTCCTTTTTAGCATTACATCCCTGTTCAAGACGAACAATAATATTATTCCATGCAGTACCGGAATCAAAAAGCAAAGTCTTTTCCTCCTGAATGACATCTTCAGAATTAAATTGAAAATCATTCAAGTCAACTTCCTCAAAAACAGCTTCAGAATCAGCAGCTTCCTCAAACAGAGAATCCCAGTCTAAATCATCATCAAGTAAAAAGGATTTTTCTTCATCAATTTCTTCTTCACTCACAACAACTGTATCTGAAATATCCATTAATGAACGTAATGTAGCAGGATCCACTAAAACAAACCTTTTAAAGATTTCATTATCTGCATCATATTTGTAGATGGCAGTTACTGTAGCAGCACGAATTCTAAAATATGGACCGTCAGAAACAGTAAATTGAATAGTATCACCAAGTTTAATACCTGTTCTGCGTGAAATGACATCACTGATCATTATTCCCTTTTCACCAGTACCATAAGATTCACCACGCTGTATCTTTACGGCAGGCATAAGTTTCATATATTCCATTCCATTTACGCCAAAAAGATACATTGGAATTCTGCCACCATTATATTCCATAGCAACAGCACCTGTAATCTGACCTGTAAAACCTGAAATCTGAGGAACAGAATTTAAATATTCAATTAAATCTTTATAGGGAGTAATTAAATTTAATTTTGTAAGTTCACCAGTTACAGGTGTTTCATCACCAAAAAGACTGTTCTGACCACTTCCAGAAGGGCGGATAACAAGATCCCCTGTAAATGACGATACATAATTTGCCTCTACACCATCTTCTGTACTGTCAAAAATTGCATTTGCAATACAGAATAAAAAAACTGCAAATGCCATAAAAATAATTATGACAAATGAGCTTTTTCGGGTAATTACATTTTTAAAGGCAAGTTTAAAAAGCATAAACAGATCTTATTTACCGGCATTCCATGCAGAAGAAAGCTTAGATGTAGCTTCCTTATCTTTTTTAAGATTATTTACTGCATTAATAATAAAAGAAATGAAAATTGTAACAAAAAAACCAGCAAAGAAAGCGATAATAAGTTTTTTAACACGATTTTTAGAAACTTCATTTTTTGTAATAAAAGGTTCTCCCTCTATTGAAACAAATGCCTGATGCTTATCATTAAATAATTTAATTTCAGGATATTTAAATTCACCATCAGAATCCTTAATATCCATCAAGTCTTTTACTTCAGGCATAATTACAGATTCAAGTTCATTATTAATAGAAGAAAGACTGGTATTTAAAAACTGTGAAAGCAATTCAAGTTTATTTTCTGGAATTGTACATGTAACATTGAAGTTTATTCCTAAATAAACAGAACCAATATCATATTTAAATTCTTTAACCGCATCTTTTACAGCACTATTATATTCATATCCATCTTTATCTTCTGCTCCAAAAAGAGGAACAATTCTATTCTGTGAACAAATAAACTGAAGTGTTTTCATTTGAGCTGATGCAATATTAGCAACTCCATTTCCACCAGAAACACTGTTCATAACAATCTGAGGAGGATTTTCAGTTCTAATTTTGTATGATACTGTATAAGTATCTGGCTTCTGTAATTTGCTTTTAAAAACCACAGGAGCAACAAAAAGCCACAATCCAGCTAATAAAGTAACTGCAAGAGTACCAATACAAATAAGTTTTCTATAGCGTAAGCAGACTGCAAGAAGATCAATTAAACTAACTTCTTCTTCATTATTATTTTCTAAGTTTTCCATAGGTAAAAAGATAACATTTTTTCAGGTAATTCACAATGCGCAATGCATAATTCATAATTAAATTTTTAAATAAAGGTGCCAGACAACACACCAACTCGCATTTCACAGTTCCCTAACGGTCAGCATCCTCGCTAACGCTGCGGTTGCCGCTATGGCGCTGTTCAATTCTCGGGCAGAGTCAAACTTAAAAAAAATAAATATTTATTGTGAACTTCACCGCTGCTCTTCAGTACGTTCACTACGTGAACTATCCAGTTTTATTTTATAAAACTGGCATGTATTATTTAAAAATAAAAAGGCTCTGTACGGAACAAATGTTGCTAATTTAAAACAAATTACCTTTTTTCTTATTGCAAGGTTTACACAATAATTGTGCATTGGATAA
>JALEPQ010000035.1 GCA_022768685.1 Spirochaetia bacterium | reverse complement strand
AAAATACTCTTTTTGTGGCTGCTGCGAAGCGGCAGTTCAATAGTTTCTATACCACAAAAAGCGTGTAGCGCATTATTGCGTGGTTTTGAATCACGCAACCGTGACTGGGAGCCAAAAAATCGGATTTTTGTTTATAATGCGAAAACCCTGCAACATTTCTATATGTAGTATTTTTTTATGAGAAAATTCTTTGAATTTTTAAATTTTTACTTGACAGGTTGTTATAACTACAGTATAAACTTTAGTCCGTTTTTTGCAAAATTCAATAATTTTTATTGACTAAACCAATAATTCTCCTATAAAATTAAAATTGTAGCTGCTATGGAATTTAACATTGAAAGTGAACTTCAAAAAGTCTTAGTTCTTTTAGAACAAGGCAAACCTGAAGAAGCACAAAAATATATAAGTGGCCTCTTTGAGTTTGCAATCGACTGTGAAGAAATTGTTTACACAAATAAATGCTGCACTTATTGGGTTGATTCATTACGCAGACTTCGGGAATTTGAAGATCCTTTTGAACGTTGTGATAGTTTTCTTACAGAATGGAAAAATTATCAGAAATTCATTTCAAAAGAAGAATTTGTATATGAACCTGCAGTTTATTCAGTTCAAAAAGGCTTTTTTACAAATGCCTTAAAATATTTTTCCGGTATGCTGGAAGAAAAGGATTCTATCCAGCGTTCTGAAATGTATAGAAAAACAGGCATTTGCTATAAGAAATTAGGCAATTATGAAACTGCCAGAGATTATCTTATTGAAGCAAACAACATCTGTCCAAACAATGCAGCTGTAATTGCAGAACTGGCAGATTGTTACTGTCTTTGTGGAGAAGACAAAATTGGAAAAGTTTTGTTCAGAGAAGCTTTTTTTCTGGATCCGGCATTAATTGATCTGGATTTTCTGGATTCTGAATTAATAAAAGCTTTGATTCAGAGAACAAAAGAAAAGGGTTTTTCTGGAAAAGTCCTGCATTACTGGATTCCGGTTTACGGGGTTCTTTTGGGAATATTCAACATCAAGCGTGATTTGAATTCTCAGGAAGTAGCAAGACTAAAAAAGAATATCTATGCGATGGAAAATGAATACAAAGATCCATCCTGCAATGAGGAAATTATTATTCCTAAATTGCTTAATAGTTATTTCTGGCAGATTGATCATTATAATCTTACTCATGAACCTGTGATGAAGATTAATGAAATATTATTAAAAATTAAAATATTAGATTCATCGATATACGAAGCGTATATTCGTTAGACAATATTTTTTATAAACAAGAGAAGTGGTTCAAAATACCAAGGAGTTTTTTATGGCAGACTTAATTCAGTCGGTTCAGGACATGCTGAAGGAAGAAACATGGACACGTGCAACAATTAGCAATTACACTCAGAATAACTTAAAAGAGCTGGCAAATATTGTTGAACAGGCAAAGAATGAAAACAACATTCGTGAGGTTTATAGTGTATGTTCAGAACATCTTGCTCACACAAAAGATAGTATTATCGCTCTTTATATTTGCGGTATTCTTGATTTACAGAAAGGCGCATTAGACAATTCTTCTCTTGAAACACTTGTAGACATTTTCCAGAACAACCACAAAGAAAATATTGTAAACTACCTTTGCGAAAGCATTCTTGAAGATGATCCAAACAATAAATTTGCTTTAAGAAAGCTTGCAGAAATTTACTCGGCTGAAAATAACGATAAAGTATGGGATTTATACGCAAAATTAGTAAAAATCGATTTTAAGGAAGCTGAACTTGCAAAAATCCTTGCTGAACATTTTGAAACAACAGATCCTAAAAAAGCAATCGAATTTTACAAGAAAGCTATTCTCCGTTATGTAAACAACAACAACTACAACGGAGTAAAGGAAGTTTGGACAAAATTAGTCCTTTCTATCCCTCAGGAAATTGATTTCTTCCAGCTTGTACGGGGAAAAATTGCAAAAACTATGGGAGAAATCAAAACTACAACTTTAATGCAGGAACTTTACAACTGGTATAAAGACAATGAAAACTGGGATACTGCAATCATGATTCTTAAAGAGAATCTTGAAGTTGAACCAAAAGACACTTGGGCCAGAAAAGAAATTACAGACTGTTTCAGAGCAAAATACAAAGATAATCCTCATACAGAAGATTACATCCGTTCTTCAAATCTTACTGCAAATTACAGAAACGTTTTTGAAGCTATTAATGACTTTGAAAAACACATTGCATTCACTAAAGGTAAACACGTATTCCACAGAACATGGGGTGTAGGAAAAATTGTTAAACTTGAAAACGACAATCTTTACATCAACTTTGGTGCAACAGGTGGAAAGAAGATTATGAAACTTTCTATGGCTGTTTCTGCATTGAAACCTCTTGAAGATGACCATATCTGGGTATTAAAAGCTTATGATCAGAATGGTGAACTTGCAAAGAAAGTTAAATCAGATAAAAAATGGGCATTAAAGACTATTATTTTAAGTTTTGACAACAACTGTGACTTCAAACGAATCAAAGCAGAATTAGTTCCTTCAATTTTGAAAGCAACAGAATGGACAGCATGGAATACAGCAGCAAAAAGAATTCTTGAATCTGATGCAGAATTTGGTGTTAATCCAAACGACATCAACATGTACAAAGTTCGTGATCATGAAATCAGTGCAGAAGAAAAACTTCACGATGAATTTAAGGCTGAAAAACAGTTCTTCTCTCGTCTTGAAATTCTTGTAAAATTCTTTGAAAGTGAAGAAACTGATAACGGAAGTGAATTATTTACAGAAATGTACTCATACTTCACAGGTTACTTAAAGAATATTTCAAAAGTAACAGAACAGGTTCTTGCATCTTATCTTTTAGTAAAAGATTTCAGTGCACAGGACAAACAGTTCCTGTTCCCTGTAAAAGAAACATTTGCAGATATTTACTCAAAAATTGAAGATCCACGTGAAATTTACACTTTACTTAAAGATTCTAAAAACACACATTTACGTGAAGACTTCTTAAGAGACATTAAACTTCTTCCAGAATGGAACAAAGAATACATCCGTTTATTCCCAACTGTTCTTGATCACAAATTATTAGACACTCTCATTAATGAAGGGCACAAAGAAGATGTTCAGGAATTAGTAAGAACAGCTTTTGAGAAGTTTAAAGATTACCGTGAAACAGTATTATTCTTCTTCAAGGAATGTCAGGATAAAGACTGGTACAAGGAAACAAATATTTCTTTTGAAAAACAGTTGATTACATTAATCAACATTCTTGAAGTTACATTCCGTGAAATCAACAATCACGTAAATACAACAGAAAATAAGAAAATCAATAAAAATGCTACTGCCCTTCTCTTTACAGATGAAGCTTTATTTGGATATATGTTTGCAGCAGATTCTGATGAAGACCGCGTAAAGAAAATGTATACTCTTATTGATGATATTGTTGAAATTGATCCATCTCACAAAGCTGTTGCCCGTGCAAAGATTCTTGAAAAATATCCAGATTTCAAATTCCGTGTACACATTACAGAAGAAAAATCTTCTCAGTCATCAGAAATGTTAGTTACAGCTGAAAAACTTGAAGAAAAGAAAGCTGAAGCTAAAAACATTCAGGATATTGAACTTCCAGAAAATGCAAAAGATATTGCAGATGCACGTGCTAAGGGTGACTTGAAAGAAAATGCTGAATATCATGCAGCTCGTGAACGTCAGCACTTCTTACAGAATAGACTTAAAACATTACAGAATGAACTTAATCGTGCAGTTGTTTTTGATCCAACAACAAGTACAACAGCAGTTATTTCATTTGCAACAGTTGTAACACTTACAAATAATAAGTCTGGAAAAGATGAATCATACACTATTCTTGGACCATGGGAATCTGATCCAGAAAATAACATTATTTCTTACATGTCACCATTTGGCGATCCTTTGATGAACAAAAAAGTTGGCGACAATGTAAAATTTACTGCTAATGATGAATCTTATGATTATACTGTTAAAGCAATCAAGAAAGCTGTAATAAAATAAGTTTTCAAACAAACATATCGAATCAAGGCATGCAAACGCTAAAAGCTTTGATTTCGATGT
>JALEPQ010000201.1 GCA_022768685.1 Spirochaetia bacterium | reverse complement strand
TCATCGCGGAAATATCTGCCACAGAAAGTCTGGCATTCTGACGAAGTAAGTCTAAAATTTCTTCCATTTTTAATTCCTCCAAAGAATTTTTGTCTATATATTTTAATGTTTTAAACAGATTTTTACAATGAAAGATTATAAAAGTGACAGGGCAAACTCATTATTGCGCGGTTTTGAATCACGCAACCGTAACTGGGAGCCAAAAAATCGGATTTTTGTTTATAATGCGTTTGCCCTGATAATCTGTGTAATTACAACAGTATTTTATAAGAAAACGGTTATACACTAATCTAAATACAGTTTATACTTAGACTTATGACAAATAGAGTAGCTTTTGAAAAGTGTAAAAATTATGATTTTGAGCAGGTCTTTAATTCAATAAAAAAACTTTTTGAATTAGTTCCACCACCAGATGTAAAAAATAAGATTGTTTTATTAAAACCAAATATCCTTTATCCCAAAAAACCGGAAATGGCAGTATGTACACATCCGGTTGTAGTTGGAGCTGCAGTAAAAGCCTTCTGTGAACTTGGTGCAAAAAAAGTAATTGTTGGAGAATCTCCTGCCATCTCCAGTTCCGTAAGTGCGGCTAAAGCTACAGGAATGTATGATCAGGTCATAAACAACGGTGGAGAATGGGTTGATTTTAAAGAAAAGACAGTTGTTCCATGTAAAAACGGAAAGATTGCCGTACAGTTTGATTTTGCGACTCAATTTCTTGAAGCTGATGTTCTTGTATCTGTATCTAAATTAAAATCTCATCAGTTTATGTCATACACAGGAGCCATGAAAAATCTTTTTGGACTGATAATTGGACTTGATAAAGCTCAGACTCACTACAGATTCCCTGATAAAAATGATTTTGCAAACTACATAGTGGATATAAACCAGACTGCATCTCCTTCCTACGCAATTATGGATGCAATTGTTGGTATGGATGGTCCTGGAGGTCCTGGAAGCGGTAATCCTATAGAACTTGGATTTTTAGCTGCATCTGACAATATTCTGGCTTTGGACTGGAAATGTGCTGAACTAGTTGGCTATAATCCTCATAAAGTTCCAATTCTGGAAAAAGGCCTGCTAAGAAAAATCTGGATTAATTCGGCAAATGAAATTCAGACTGCAGGAGTAAATCTGGACGAAATAAGAAATACTCAGTTTCAGATTGTAAAAAATCCGTCAGAAACTTTAGGCGGAATGCTTCCAAAATTTTTAGACACTGCAGCAAAAAAATTTTTTGTAAAAACACCTCACTTTAATGCAGCAATATGCAAGGCTTGTGGAAAATGTGCAAAAATATGTCCTGCCCAGATAATAAAGATGAAAGGAAAGAACAATACTGCAGTTTTAACTGAAAAAAAGAAATGTCTGCATTGTTTCTGTTGCCATGAAATATGTGAGTTTAAAGCCATTAAATTAAAGAAATTCTAACTTTCCCCACATATTTAGCTGTTTATTCAACCTCAATTTCCACAGGGCAGTGATCTGATCCCATTACATCCTTTAGGATTCTGGCCGATTTCAGTTTTTCTGCGAAAGCAGGATTTACACACTGGTAATCCAAACGCCAGCCTACATTCTTTTCTCTAGCATGAAACCTGTAGCTCCACCAGGTATACTGACCAGGTTCCTGATTAAATTTGCGGAAAGAATCTACATATCCAGCATTTATGAATTTTTCCATCCATTGGCGTTCTTCTGGTAAAAATCCAGCATGTTTTACATTTGTTTTTGGATTAGCAATATCTATTTCTTTGTGCGCAACATTATAATCTCCGCAGAGGACAATGTTAAATCCTGTGGTTACAAGTTCGTCACACTTTTTATGAATTGCATCATTAAAAGCCAGTTTATATTCCAGACGAGGATGTCCCCCCTGATCATCGTCCTGACTGTTTGGAAAGTAAGCAGAAATTACTGCTGTAGTTCCAAATTTTGCAATTGTTACGCGACCTTCACTGTCAAAACGGGCATCTCCCAAATTTTCAACTGAATCTGCAGGATTTTTTGAATAAATTGCAGTTCCTGAATAACCGGCTTTTTCTGCACTATTAAAATATGAACTATAAGAAAGACCTTTTGTTATATCAGCAGGATTCAACAGTTCTGGTGAAAGCTGCCCTTCATTTGCTTTTGTTTCCTGAATACAAATTACATCTGCTTCTGTACTTAATAACCAGTCAACAAACCCTTTTTTTTCTACGGCACGAATTCCGTTTACATTCCACGAAATAATTTTCATTATTCAAGAATAACATAAAATTACGATATAGACGATAAAAGAAAACTTTGTTTTTGCTAT
>JALEPQ010000061.1 GCA_022768685.1 Spirochaetia bacterium | reverse complement strand
TTGAACCGTCCTTATCTTCTGCAAAATCAAGGACACGGCTTCTCTGAACCTTTACAGAATTACTGTGAGAAAACTTTGCTGTATATAAAATGTTTTTTGAATTAAAAGAATCAACTTTTTTTAAGCCTATTTGTGTATCATACTTTTTTAGGGTTCCCATTATTAAAGAACCGTTTGGAATACCATCTGATTTTTTAGCAGCAGGACGAAGCAGACAATATTCTTGATTAAAAGTAGAGTCCGTAAAACTCCAAATCTGTCTTTCAATTTCAGGATTAAAAGAATTTATTGATTTTAAGACCGCATCTATGCTGCCAACGTAGTCTTCTGCGATACATATTGAATAGATATTCCCTTCGTCAAAAGACTGCATTTCCTGTGGAAAACTGATTTTCTCCCCCTCAACAGTTTGAATCATAAAGCTTGAAAAATTTTCAAAATATATTGAATTGATTTCATACAGCCCTTTTGATTGAGGAACAATGATTGTAGATTCTGATAAATTTGACGGATATAGTTCTCCTGAACCTTGTTTAAAAATAATATTTTTTGACGATGTGTTTTCTATAATCATAAAACAGTTTTTTACAGACATTGAAGCAGGAGAATTTATAATGGCTTCAACCATACTATCTGATTTTGGAACAGCAACTATAAAAGAGTCATTTGAAAACCAGGGAATTTCAATACCAACATCAACAATATATGTAATGTAAAAAACAATTTCTTGTTTTAAGGCAAGAGTTTCTACAGTAAAATCTTCACCTGCTTTTATGCTGCACAATTGATTTTCACGCAATGAATCTGTGAAAACGTTTACTAAAAAGGTTGAGTTATTTTTTAGAATAACTGACGGCACAGCATCTTTTTTTTCTGAACCGTCAGCATTATTACCTGTATTTGAGGAGTCCTGCAATCTTCCTGTATTATTCACGCAGGAAGTAAGCATTATTGTTACAAGAAATATCAATAAATATTTCTTCATTTATGGAACCTGCAAAAGCTATTCAGCTGAATAAAATTCATCTGCCGTTTTTTCTGTAACAGTCCATTTTACAGGTTTTGTCGCAGAATCATCGCCAGTATTTGCTGTTGCAGTTACGACATAAACCTTACCATTTGTAAATTTAATATCTTCACTACAAGTCGCAGCACTGTTCCATGCAACTGAACGTACGCTTAATGCTGTAGCAGAAGTTCCATCAGTGAAACCTGTAAAATATGCTGTAACACCACTTGCAAGAGTATAATCATCAGTAGAAATACCAGCATCTGTAAGCTGAATCTGCCCATTATAAACGCGAACTGTTTTTCCTGTATTATTTATAAACTGAACAGTTGGAGCCAAATCATCATATTCTTTTGTAGAAGTTCCATTTAAATCTGTTGTAAATGTCGTAAGATTATAAAATGAGGCTTCATCATTATCTGTCATAGAAGTTTTTTCTGCCACTGCGATTGTAATATTGTTGTATTTCAGCTCTTTTTTATACACTATTTTATAAGGATAAGTTGTGTTTGTTTGCATTGGAACAGAAACTCTCTTTGCATTAGGTGCAATAACTGCATAAGTTTCGCCAGAATTATCAACAGATTCAACTGAAGCCCAATAATTAGTATTGTTATTGAAAATCCAGGTCGCACTGCCAGTTAAATTATCAGGAGAAACAGAAACTGTATAGGTCTGAGTATCAGAATAATAAGCCAGCTTGCTTGTCTGCGAAGCTAAGGTTGGATTTGCTTCATAGACTGACTGCTGTACAGCGACAATATTATAGAACTTACCGGAATTCAACTTTACTTTTATTGATTCCAATGCTGGAATTGTACCAATATAATTAGCAGGTGAAACAGAATCTGTAAAAACAAGAACCTTGCTATTAACCTGATTCTTCAAGGTTAAAGTTCCAGTAGAATTCTGTTTTCCAAGCGGATAATTTGCAAAGTCCTTGTATAGCTCAGACGTATCCTTACCATCACCTTCATCATTTACTGAATTTCCATTATTAGAATTTACATTCACACAGCCTAAAAATATGGTAAGGCTAAAGATAATAAATGCACTTCCAAATGCTTTCAACAATTGTTTCTTCATAAAATCCTCCAATATATACATAAGCAATCGCTTATATTCTAAAAATTATAAACTTTAGCTTATAACATTTCAACATTTTTACCTTTATTCTATAATTTATGCCAATTAATGTTGCCGTGGCAGAAACTCTAAGGGAGCTTCGTCAGAAAAAAGGTGTTTCTCAGGAAAAGCTTGCGGAAGCGATAGATTCGCACCAGGTATATATTTCTGAGATTGAAAACGGCAAAAAGATACCTTCCCTGTCTGTAATTTATAAAACCGCTCAATTTTTTAACCTCTCGCTTAGTGATTTTGCAGCCATGATTGAAGAAAAGCTCTAAGCTTCTATAATAACAATATATCATCAGCTGATAATTTATTGGTCAATTTGCAGGCGACTTTTTAAATTCCTTTCGAAAAGTATTGTGATTTTTACTCTTTCAAAAAGGCCTTTCCTGTTTTTTCAAATATTTCATTGTTTATTTTCATAATGTCAAAATCAAGATGTGAAATATGCTCCTTGAAAATTGAATCTACTGGATTTTTCTCATCAAACAGATATCCTGCACTTTCCAAAAGACTTTCTGCCTGAGCCAGTGTAAGACGCAATCCAATTATAAGCTGAAGCACTGTATCTTTTCTAGGACGAGAATCAGGATCTGTTCTGCTCCTGATTTTAGAAAAATTCTGTTTGCTTATTCCACTTTTTTTATAAATCAGGCTGATGTCACCTTTTCCGCCAAGCGAAAATGTACTGATATAAAAATTCAAAGTTTCCAAGAATGTATGCTTTTCCTCTATAATACGAGGTGTAATTGAAAGATTCAAATCTGCTCCGTTTTTCTGAAGCACTTTAACTGACTCTATGGCATTTACATAAATTGCATATATCAGGGCTGAAAAACCACTCCTGCTTTTTGCATTTACATCGGCTCCGTAATCAATTAAAAGCTGAATAATATTTGTTTCATTTAAAAAGCTGGCAAGCATAAGAGGTGTATAACCTTTTG